>NZ_QWFC01000014.1:0-225031 GCF_003576265.1 Pseudomonas sp. 91RF | reverse complement strand
GCGGCTCGCTGATCCATCGGGGACTCTTGATTCCAGGGCATGGTCAGTACCTCCTGACCATGATTGATACCTGTAAACCATGTCCCCGGTCTCAAACGTAAAGGATGTACCCGGTCTTTACCCACCCTAACCCTCTCCCAGAGGGAGAGGGGACTGACCGCGTTGTTCGGGAGAGGTACGCCGACGTGAACGACCGAGTCGAACTCAAGAAAAAAAGCACACATTCCGCTTCTGCTTTGGCTTCCCACCACTCAACACAATGAGCGTTAGCTCGAGTACCGCTTTTGACGTGCCGGCCCCTTCGGCCGGCTGAGTGGAGGGATTCATCCGGGGGTGGGCGCGTAGCGCCGTTCGACGAAGTCGAACACACCGAGAGGAGGTGCAGCGAAGCAAACCGGAGGCGGTGCCCCCGGATGAATCCCGGAGCGAAGGAACACCGAGCCACAGCGAGGTGCCGAACGCCGGGGCCAAGCGTTTTGGTTACTTTTGGGCGTCTGCAAAAGTGACTCGCTGTAAGAGCGAAACCGCCAGCCGCAACACCCGCAGAAACGGATATTCACCCAAAACCCCAAAAGCCTGGTCGGCCCAGAGGCCGCCAAGACAACCCCAAACAGAAAATGTTAGCTTGCTTGGCATCACACCAGCCGCCAAGTCCGAGCCCAATGCCAATGAAAAAAACAGTCCTGGCCTTCAGCCGCATCACCCCACCCATGATCGAACGCCTGCAACAGGACTTCGACGTCATCGTCCCCAACCCGAAAAACGGTGACATCAACGCCCAGTTCAACGAAGCCCTGCCCCACGCCCACGGCCTGATCGGTGTCGGCCGCAAACTCGGCAAGGCTCAACTGGAAAACGCCGCAAGACTCGAAGTCGTCTCCAGCGTCTCCGTCGGCTACGACAACTACGACCTCGCCTACTTCAACGAGCGCGGGATCATGCTCACCAACACCCCGGACGTCCTGACCGAAAGCACCGCGGACCTGGCCTTCGCCCTGATCATGAGCAGCGCCCGCCGCGTCGCCGAACTGGACGCCTGGACCAAGGCCGGTCAATGGCAGGCCAGCGTCGGCGCGCCGCTGTTCGGTTGCGACGTACACGGCAAGACCCTGGGCATCGTCGGCATGGGCAACATCGGCGCCGCCGTCGCCCGTCGCGGACGCTTCGGCTTCAACATGCCGATCCTCTACAGCGGCAACAGCCGCAAGACCGGACTGGAACAGGAACTTGGCGCACAGTTCCGCAGCCTGGATCAGTTGCTGGCTGAAGCGGATTTCGTCTGCCTGGTGGTCCCACTCAGCGACAAGACCCGCCACCTGATCAGCCATCGCGAACTGGCACTGATGAAGCCCGAGGCAATTCTGGTGAACATCTCTCGTGGCCCGGTAGTCGATGAACCAGCACTGATCGAAGCCCTGCAAAACAACCGCATTCGCGGCGCCGGCCTTGACGTCTACGAGAAAGAACCGCTGGCCGAATCACCGCTGTTCCAGCTGAAAAACGCTGTGACCTTGCCGCACATTGGTTCGGCCACGAATGAAACCCGTGAGGCCATGGCCAATCGGGCGCTGTCCAATCTGCGCAGCGCCCTGCTTGGCGAGCGGCCGCAGGATCTGGTCAATCCGCAAGTCTGGCGCGGTTAAAAAAGATCGGGCAAGTGTTGTATCGCACTTGCCCGACTTTTTATCCGGTGCACATAACTTGCAATTCAACCAAACAACAAAACAGACATTGGCGCTATAGACTCTTCAGAAATTAAAACTTATGGAGAGCCCCCACCTTGAATAGCCTGACCACCGACCAAATTGTCCGCTACAGCAAAGTCATACTCATGGCTTACATCAGCTTCTTCGGGATCCTCGTGATGTACAGCAACTTCACCGACTATCCGTCAAACTATGAATATGTCGGACACATCCTCAGCATGGACACCACACAGGTCAACGAAAACATACGATATCGGGCAATCACCTCACCCATGCTACACCACCGCATTTACTGGCTGATCATTACCCTCGAGGTGATTTACACCGTTTGTTGCCTGCTGGGCACTTATCACCTTTATCGAAAAATCAACGAATCGGCAGAAGCTTTCCACGACGCAAAGAAACTTTCGATCATTGGTCTGATGATCGCCATGTTCGTTTATTACGTCTGCCTGCAAACCATCGGCGTTGAATGGTTCGACATGGACACTTCACAAACATGGAATGCCAAGGACTGGGCCCGGCATATTGTCGATTTCATATTTCCGCTATTGATTTACATCGTCATAAAAGTTGAGCGCTGAATATTCAGCGCTCATGTGCATCAGGCCAGTTTGCCTTGAGTCGGCAGTATCGGTGCGCGGGGTTTGCGAAACACCAGCACGTTGCCCAGCATGACCAGCACCAACCCGGCCAACGCCGGCGCCGTCCACTGGTAGCCTTCGGCAAACGCCGAAACGTTCAACGCCACCACCGGGAACAGCACTGTGCAATAAGCCGCACGTTCCGGCCCCATGCGACCGACCAGGGTCAGGTACGCGGTGAAGCCGATCACCGAACCGGGGATGACCAGGTACAGCAGCGCGCCGATGTAGCGCGACGTCCATTCCATCTCGAACGGAATGCCTTTGACCAGGCACCACACCGACAGCATCACCGCGCCGTAGGCCATGCCCCACGCATTGGTGGTCAGCGGTTTGAGGCCGGCCTTCTGTTGCAGGCTCGACAACATGTTGCCCGCCGAGAAACACAGGGTGCCACAAAGCGCCAAGCCAAGGCCGAGTAAGGTTTGCGGACTGGCGTGATGCCCCGCCAATTCCGGCCAGAACAACAGGCCCAGACCGAACAACCCCAGCGCTCCGCCCATCAACACATTGCGCGCAATACGCTGGCCGAAGAACACCCGTGCATTCAGCGCGTTCCACAAGGTCGCGGTGGAAAACACCACCGCCACCAGACCGCTGGGGATCCATTGGCTGGCGGTCAGGAAACACATGAAGTTGACGCAGAACAGGCACAGGCCCTGCGCCACACAGATCAGATGCCCGCGCCGGTTCATCGGTTGCAGACGGCGGCTGAGCAGCAACAGCGCAAACAACACCATCGCGGCGAGGCCGAAGCGATAGACGATCGACACCGGAATCGCCACCACGCCCAGTTGCCACTTAAGGGCGATCCAGGTGGTGCCCCAGATCAGTACGGTCAACAAATACAACGACAGGTTCATGGCAGACACTCCTTGATTGGGTTTCAGTGTCGTCCGCGCCATCCGCTCACGCTTGCATAAACTTGCGCTTTTGTCGGGCCGCAGGCTGGCAGCGGAAAATCCAAGGAGTAGGATGCAAGGCGTTGAAGAGAACCGACTGACCATGGCCGCCATCGATACCCTGCAAGTCTTTCAAGCGTTGAACAGCTCGCCGAACGCACGCCTTGTGCACAGCGCCGAGCTGGGTGACGGCTTGTCTGCCGCTTTGTGGACCAACCACCACGATGCGCAGAATTATGAAGCGCCGAGCCATCACACCCTGTCCTGCTACATCGCCGGCGGCACCGGTACATTCCGTCGCGATCAACCCGGGCAGAAAGGCGGGCCGGACAAACTCTGTATCCTGCCCGCCGATCATGAGTCGGGCTGGGTGATCAACGGTGATATCCGTCTGGCGCATCTGTATTTCAGCGCCGAACAATTTGCCCTGGGTTGCGTCACGCTGCTGGATCGCGAGCCCCGGGAAATGCAGTTGCGCGAACAGACATTTCTCGAAGATCCGCAACAGGCCCAGCGGTTTCGCCAGTTACTCACCCTCAATTGGGACGAACCCGCCGAACGTTTGCTGACCAGCAGCCTGGCCCATGAACTGATCAGCCATACCTTGCTCAGCCAGGTCGGCGTACGTGAGGGTTTGCGTCTCAAGGGTGGACTGGCACCGCATCAGCGCCGGCAACTGGTGGAGTTCATCGACAGCCAACTGGCCGAGCCGATCAGCCTCGGGCAACTGGCGGGATTGTGTGCGTTGTCGGAATACCACTTTGCGCGGATGTTCCGGGTGAGCTTCGGCTTGCCGCCGCATCAGTATGTGCTGGCGCGGCGCTTGAGCCGGGCACGGGAATTGTTGCGCGGGACGGCGTTGCCGTTGGGGGAGATTGCGCTGGCGTGCGGGTTTTCCAGTGCCAGTCACTTCACCAACCGCTTTCGCCAGGTGCTGGGCGGAACGCCCGGCGAGTATCGCCAGGCGTTTTTGCGCTGATCAGAACTCCAGCGTGCTCGACAACGAAATCTGCCGCGAATCGCCCATCGACACGAAGAACCGGCTGGCCGCCGAGGTGTAGTAGGTGCGGTCGAACAGGTTCTTCACGTTGAACTGGAACTTGACCTTCTGACCTTCCACCTTGGTGTCGTAAGTGGCAAACGCATCGGCCACGGTGTAGCTCGGCAGCTCGAAATCATTGACCGCGTTGCCTGCCCGCTCACCAACATACCGCGCGCCGGCGCCGACCCGCAGTTGATCACCGCCGATCACGCTGCCGAAGTCGTAGACCGCCGACAGCGAGCCGGTATTTTTCGCCACGTTCTGCAGCTTGTTGCCTTTGTAGTCCGGATCTTCCGTGACCTCGGCGTCGGTGTAGGCATAGCTGCCGATCATGCTCCAACGGTCGCTGAGCTGGCCGGTCAGGTCCACTTCCAGACCACGGGAACGCACTTCACCGGCAGCGCTGTAAATCGTGGTCGGGCCTTCGGCGTTGGCCACCAGCACGTTGCGTTTCTTGATGTCGAACAGGGCGATGTTGCCGGTAACACGGCCCGGAATATCGAGGCGTGCGCCCAGCTCCCAGGACTTGGCTTCTTCCGGCGCGATGCTGCCGTCGAGCACGGTACTGCTGCCGCTCAACGGGGCGATGGTCGAGTTCGGTTTGAACGACTCGGTGTAACTGCCGTAGAACGACAACGCGTCGGTGTAGCGATACACCAGACCTGCGCGCGGCACCCACTTCTGCCCGTTGCTGTCGGTGTTGGCCTTGAACGGCACGCCTTTGCCGGCGTACTGGTCGTACTCCTGGAAGCGTCCGCCGGCCACCAGAATCCACTGGTCGTTGAGGTGGATCGAGTCCTGCAGAAATACCGAATCGCTGCGCAGCAGATCGGTCTGTGCACTGTCCGCCGGGCTGACGGTGGTGCCGGCGACTTCACGGCCGTACACCGGATTGACGTAGCTGAAAGTGCTCAGGCTTTTCTGGCGGATCAGGTCGGCGCGGTAGATCTTGCGGTACTCGTCGTCGACGCCGAACACCAGGTCATGCTGCATGCCCAGCACGTTGACCTTGCCTTCGAGGCTGGCGGTGGTGAAACGGTCGGTGCTGATCGCGCCCTGAGTGCCATCCATGCTGCGAGTCAGGGTGCCTTTCTTGGTGTCGATGGCCGTCACGCGGACCTGGCTGGCGTCATAGGTCTCGCGGTTCCAGCTGTAGCCGAAATGGGCTTTCCAGTCGTCGTTGAGTTCGTGGTCGGCCTCAAAGTGATAGAGGTCCGAGCGCCCTTCCATGTCGTTGAATTCCTCGTCCAGACGCTCGTTGCGCGAGATATCCAGCGGATGGTTGGTGCGCGGATCGATCAGGGTGCCACGGTCGAACGGCGTCAGGAATTCCCGATGCTCATACGCGAACAACAGCTTGGTGCGCTCGCCGTACCAGGCCAGCGACGGTGCAATCAGGCTTTCACGGTGGGTACCGAAGTTGCGCCAGTAATCTTCGTCTTCATGGTCCAGCACCATGCGATAGGCCAGGCCGGAGTCCCCCAGCGCACCGGTGCTGTCGAAGGAACCGCCGCTGCCGTTCTTGCCGTCGCCGTAGGTCGAGCCGCGCAGGGTCAGCGCGTTGTACTGAGTCAGTTCGGGCTTTTTGCTGACCATGTTGACCACGCCGCCCGGGTCCTGAATCCCGTACAGCAACGAGGCCGGGCCCTTGAGCACTTCGACGCGATCCACGGTGGCGTTCATCCCTCGGCCCTGCACCACCGGCATGCCGTCGCGCATGATCGAGCCGTTGCGGTTGTCGCCGAAGCCACGGGTCATCACCGAATCCTGGGTGCTGCCCAACGTGTTGCCCTGGGTGATGCCGCTGACGTTGGCCAGTGCATCATCGAGATTGCGCGGTGCCTGGTCGCGAATGACCTGGGCCGGGATCACGTTGACGGTCTGCGGGATTTCCTGGAGCGAGGCCGAGGAGCGCATCACCGAACTGGTTTCCGGTGGCTGGTAGCTCATCGGTTGATCGATGACCGAGGTGATGTTCGTCGCGCCGAGGTTCAGCGCGCCTGCGGTCGGTTGCGGTTCAAGGGCCAGGGTATGGCTGTCGGTGCGGCGGAAGGTCAGGCCGGAACCGTTGAGCAATCGTTGCAGTGCCTGTTCGGCGCTCATCTGTCCGTTGACCGCCGGTGCGTTGAGGCCGTACGGCGCTTCGACGGTGTAGACCACGCTCTGGCCGGTCACGCGACTGAAATCGCTCAAGGCCTGCGGCAGCGGTTTGGCAGCCAGGGAAAAACTGAACTGTTTCTGTGGCTGGCTGCTGTTGCTTTCAGCGGCCTGCGCCACGCTCATCGGCAGCAACGCCAACGCCGCAAAACTCAGCGCCGAGGCGCCGAACCACTGTTTGACCGAACCCGAATTTGCCCTGGACTTCATTGCTCATGACCTGTGTAGAACCGCAACGGATGCGAATGACTCGCAGTTTCAGTCACTACACGGATGGCGTCGGGATTTACCTCACCACAAATTTGAAAATATTTTCAGCGCAGGATGATCAGCTTCCCCAACACCTCATGCTGCTCGAATCCCAGAACCCCTTGCAGCGAATTCAACACCGCTTGCGGATCCTTGCTCGGGAAACTCCCGCTGACCTTGCGCGCGCCCAGTTCGTCGTTGAGCAACACGATGCGCCCCGGGTAATACCGCCGCAGATCCTGCACCACATCGGCCAGTGTCGATTTGTAGTAAGTCAGCCAGCCCTGACGCCAGGCCAGTTGCGCCTCGCTGTCCACGGCGTGCAGTTTTTGCGCTGAACCTTCGCCATACGCAACCTGCTGACCGGCGGTGAGAATCTGCTGTTGATCATCACGGGATGCCGTCACGCCGACGCGCCCGGACAGCACAGTGACTTGTGCGCCGTGTGGCTGCAGGCGCACTTCGAACTGCGTGCCGAGCACCCGCGCCTGGCCCTTTTCAGCCTCGACCACGAACGGCTCGCCGGTGTGAGTCACGCTGAAAAATCCGGCACCGCGGCGCAATTGCACATGTCGCTCGCCGTGACTGAAATCCACGGCGATGGCGCTGTCGGCGTCCAGCGTGACCCGGGATTTGTCGGCCAATGTCACGGTGCGGATTTCACCGGGGGCCGAAACATAATCAGCACCCAGATCGTCGATCCAGCGCTGCGGCTGCCAACCGGTGCCGAGGCTGATCATCAACAACAGGCAGGCCGCCATTGCCAGCGCTCCGGCCCAACGTCGAACCTGTGGACGGCGAGGCCGGTCCATCGCATTCAGGTAACCCTGCAAGGCGAACGCTTCTTCATCGGCCAGAGTGCGGGCCGGTCCTTCGCTCAATTCCCAGATGACTTGCGCCCGGGCGTAAGCCTCGGCGTGGGCGGGATCGGCATGCAGCCATTGGCTGAAGGTCAGTTGATCGCCGGTGCTGGGGCGGTCGTGCAGCAGGCTCAACCAGGCAAAAGCCGCCTGCTCCTGAGCGGGCGTCGGCGTGACGCGGTCGGTGTGATTCACGGTGCTTTCCCTGGCAGGCGTGGCGCGGGTTCGCGCAGGCTGGCCTTGCAGGCCTCGAGGGCGCGCATCATATGTTTTTCCACGGCGCTTTGGGACAGGCCCATGGCTTTGGCGATCTCGGCGTACTTGCGCCCGTGGATGCGATTGAGCAAAAAGATCTGCCGCGTGCGCTCGGGCAAGGCGCGCAACGCCGCTTCGACATGGCGCAGATCGTTGCCCGCCTCGAGCGCGGCTTGCGGTTCGCTGGCACTGCTGTCCGGTTCATCCGGCTGCCAGCCTTCGTTGACCCGCACTCGCGTGCCTTCACTGCGCAGATGGTCGATGGCGATGTTGCCGGCGCAACGCAACAGATAGGTGCTGAGTTCTTCGACCTGCACCAGCGGCCGACGCCAGAAACGCAGGAACAGATCCTGCACCAGGTCTGCCGCGGTTGCCCGGCAGCCGACGCGGCGGTTCACCAAAGCTTCCATTTGTGAACGTTGGGACAGAAACACCTGCAGAAAATGCGCACGGGCGCCGTGGGGTTCGTCGTCGCGGGACTCGGGCGGATGGCTGATCAGCATGTCAGTTCAAGGCCCATGCGACCGGGCTGGCGAGCAGGCTCAGCGCGGCCATGGTCAATGCCAGGCGCGGGCGATAAGACAACAACAGAACCAGTGCCAATGCGCTGAGCATCAACACAGCGAACCAGTCGACCAGACCGAAGCTCCAGCCGTTGCCGGCAATCGCAGCCCATAACGACAGCCCGAGCAGAAGCCATCCACCAAGGCTCAGTCCGCGACGACGCCCGATTGAAGGTTTGCCACCGAGCAGTTCGTCATGGTGCCCGGGCATCGCCAGGCACAGCGCTGTGAAACCGGAATAACAAAGCAAAAGCGCCAACAACATTCAATTTGTCCCTTGTTCGAGGGAGATGGGTCGGGGGGATTCACGGCGTGTTTTTTTTACAGCCACAACCTGCCCGCCGCGTTGCATTTTCCATGCGGCCCACAGAAGGAACAGGCCGGTGGCCACGCACGTCAGGTCAAAACCGGCCATGGCCCAGTCGTGCCGGATCAACGTCACGCCGAGGTGCTGCGAGGTGGTCAGCGCATTGAGCACTGGCAACGTTCCAAACAGCAGCGATGCCAGCGACAACTGCTCGATCCAGGCCTGGCGTCCCGGACGCAACAGCGCATGCACCACACTTAAACCCCAGACAATGAAAAACGCGTTTACCTCCCAGCCTGCCCGGCCGGCGAGACCGGCCGGCAACAGTCGATTGGCCCAGAAGAACGCCGCCACTGCCGCCACCAGCCCGACCATACCGGCAATGTTCAAGATTTCCACCAGCCGCAGTTCGAAGGGCATCACGCCGTTCTTCGCGTGTTTGAGCTGACGCTTGCCGAGCCAGATCACCAGCCCGGTGCCGATCATCGCTGTACCGGCCAGCCCGCAGAAGAAATACAACCAACGCAACACAGGTGTGGCGAACTTGCCCATGTGCAGGCCGTAGAAACCTCCCGCAATCGCCATCGGCAACGCCTTGTCCGGCGTGCTGCCGAGCAGTTGCCCGGTGACGGCGTTGAAGGTCATGTCATTGCCGTATTCGTAGACCACCTGATCGCTACTGGCCCGGGACAGCACGGCCGACGCATTGGCATCGCCCGGATTGTTCACCGTCACGTACGCTACACGGCCGCCGGGCCAGTGCTCGTTGGCTCGGATCAACAGTGGCGTCAGCGACGGGAGGATTGCCGGAAGACCGGAGCGTTCCGGAGTGGGTGTTTCGGGAAACACTTCCTCGAAAAACACGCCGAAGTTGTTGCCGTAAGTCGCCAGAATGCTGGCCGGCATCACCATCGACATGAAGATCACCAGACTGCTGTAGGTGATCATCAGGTGAAACGGCAGCACCAGAACCCCCACCGCGTTATGTCCGTCGAGCCAGGAACGCTGGCCCTTGCGCGGACGGAAGGTGAAGAAGTCCTTGAAGATTTTCTTGTGGGTGATGATCCCGGTGATGAGCGCGATGAACATCACCATCGCAGCAGCGGTGGCGAGCCAGCGCCCCCACGGGTAAGGCATTTGCAGCTGGAAATGGAAACGGTAAAAGAATTCGCCACCCATGCTTTCCCGGGGCTGCACTTCGTCGCCGGTTTGCGCATCAAGCGTCTTGCGGATGAATTTACCGCGCTCACCGGGTTGGGCTGGCGCTTGTTGCCAGCGCACACTCAGACCGGGGTCACGGGTATCGGGCAGACCAATGACCCAGCGTGACGCGTCGGGTGCATGTTGTTGCAGATAGTGCTGGGCCAGGGTAAGGCTCGCCTCGGCATTCAACGGACGCGATGGTATCTCCGGCTGCATCCAGTGGCTGGTCTCGTCTTTGAAATACGCCAGCGTCCCGGTCAGGAAAATCGCGAACAGCAACCAGCCGAAGACCAGTCCGGTCCAGGTGTGCAGCCAGGCCATCGCCTGGCGGAAACCCTCTTTCATGCGTAACCCAGCCCCCGGGCAGCGCCGGAGATCGTCGCCAGAATCACACTCGGCACCAGCAAACCGACCCATGCCGACCATGCGCTGCGACAGGCGAAACACCAGAGCACGGCCACCAGATAGACCAGGAACGAGACGGTCATGCCGGTGATGACCGCTTCGGCGCGGTTCAGCGGTAGCCACAGGGTCAGCGTGACACTGGCCAGCGCCGCGACCAGATAGCCGCCAAACACCGCCGCGAGCACCCGCGACGTGACGGCCAGACGATAGGACATGGGGAGTGCGGCGAGTTTGGCTTTCATGTTTCGACCCTGAAACGGTTAACGCCCGGCCAACAAGCCGAGACGACAGGCGAGCGATATTAATGATAAATATTCTCATACGCAAAAGAGTCTGATTGCCGGCATGCATTCGCAGCCCTAAAATGCGAACCATTCTTGTTCTCTAACGCATCCGCATGCGCCCGGAGTGATGCCGTTGTCGTCCGCCCATCCCGTCGAATCGCTGTACCAGGCCCATCACCGCTGGCTCACCGGCTGGCTGCGGCGCAAGCTCGGCTGCCCGGACAGCGCCGCCGATCTGGCCCAGGACACCTTCATCCGGGTGCTGACCGCCCGCGAGCCGCCGGTGATCATCGAGCCGCGCGCATTCCTCACCACCCTGGCCAAGCGTGTGTTGTTCAACCATTACCGCCGCCAGGATCTGGAGCGCGCCTACCTCGACACCCTGGCGCAGATGCCGGAAATGGTCGCGCCTTCGGAAGAAGAGAAAGCGATCATCCTGCAAACCCTGATGGAGCTGGATCAGTTGCTCGACGGTCTGCCGCGCGCGGTCAAACGCGCATTTCTGCTGGCGCAGGTCGATGGCCTGACCTATCCGCAGATCGCCGCTGAACTGGATATTTCCGTGGCGACGGTCAAACGTCATCTGAACAAAGCGGCGATGCGCTGCTACTTCGCCCTGTGAACCCGCCAATGGATTTTTCCGCGCAGGTCGCCGAACAGGCGGTGCACTGGTTGCTGGAAATGCAGCAAGGCCCGTTGAATCCGCGTCAGCAGCAAGCCTGGCAACAATGGATCGACGCCCACAGCGAACACCGCCGTGCGTGGGAGCACATTCAGCGGGTCAACTCGCGGTTGCGCGGGTTGTCGTCGCCACTGGCCCATGCCGCGTTGAACGCGCCGAAGTCCGGCAGCCGTCGTCAGGCGCTGAAGTTGTTGCTGATTCTCGGCGCCGGCTCGGCGGTCACTTGGGGCATGCGCGAGCACAATCCGTTGCCGTCGTTGCTGGCCGATTACCGCAGCCCGGTCGGTCAACGCCGCAAGATATCGCTCGGCGCGGGCGGCGAGTTGCAGCTCAACACTGCAAGTGCGGCGGACGTCCGGGGCGATGGTCTGATCCGTCTGCTCGAAGGTGAAATGCTGCTGACCGCCACTCAATCCTTCGAAGTGCAAACCGCCCAAGGCCTGCTGAAAACCCAAGGAGCACGGATCAATGTGCGGCAGTTTGCCGACCGCACGCAGGTTGCGTTGTTTGAAGGTCGGGTCGAATTGAACGCAAAGGGTCGCGCGCCGATGTTGCTGCCGGTCGCCCGGCAATTGAGTTTCAGCACCACCTCTGTCGGCGAAGCCAAACCGCTGGACGCCAACAGCGGCGCCTGGGCCGACGGCATGCTGGTGGCCGCGCACATGCGCCTGGGTGACTTCCTCGACGAACTCGGCCGCTACCGTCGCGGGCAACTCCATTGCGATACGAAAGTGGCTGACCTGCTGATCTCCGGGACTTATCCACTGGACGACAGCGAGCGGATTCTCGATCTGCTGGAAATCAGCCTGCCGGTAAAAGTGAAGCGCTTTACCCGCTACTGGGTGACGGTCGAAGCCAAGGTTTGATCCATCGCAAAAAAAAAATGAGCCGTTTTTCAGATCTGGCGTGACAGAGAAGGAAAGCCCCCCTTGATTCAACCTTCTCAGGACCGTCCTCCATGCACTCCACCCGCCTCACGCCATTGGCCCGAACCCTGCGCAATATTGTCCTCGGTGCCAGCCTGAGCTTCAGCGCCCTGCCCCTTGCGCAGGCAGCCGAGACCAAGGCTTATCACATCGCCCCGTCGTCGCTGGAAAATGCGCTCAACCAGTTCGGCCGTGAAGCCGGTGTGCTGATTTCCTTTGGCTCGCAGGTCACCAGCGGTGTGCAAAGCCGTGGACTGGAAGGCAGCTACACAGCGGAACAAGGTCTGAACGCGCTGCTCGAAGGCACCGGCCTTCAAGCCCGCGCCGAAGGTGGCAACGCCTTCAGCCTGCAGCCGTCGAGCGACAGCGCCCTGGAGCTGGACACCTCGAAAGTGGTCGGCGACTGGCTGGGTGAAGCCGCGCAGGTCAACGTCTTCGAACATCCCGGTGCCCGTGACGTGATCCGCCGCGAAGAATTCGAACGCCAGGGCGCGACTCAGGCCCGCGATGTGCTCAACCGCATTCCCGGGGTCAACGCCCCGGAAAACAACGGCACCGGCAGCCACGACATGGCGCTGAACTTCGGCATTCGCGGCCTCAACCCGCGCCTGGCTGCACGTTCGACCGTTTTGATGGACGGCATTCCGGTGCCGTTCGCGCCTTACGGTCAGCCGCAGTTGTCCTTCGCGCCGATCAGCATGGGCAACATGGACGCAGTGGATGTGGTGCGAGGCGGCGGCGCCGTGCGTTACGGTCCGCAGAACGTCGGCGGCGTGGTCAACTTCGTGACCCGGGCAATTCCGGACGAGCCGACCGTCAAGGGCGGTTTCCAGACCGAAACCAGCCCATCGTCCAGCCATGACGGCTTCAAGACCAGCGCCAACCTGCTGGCCGGCGGCACCAACGAGAACGGACTGGGCGGTGCGCTGCTGTACTCCGGCACCCGCGGTGGCGACTGGCGCGAACATAGCGACACGGAAATCGACGACCTGATCCTCAAGGGCAAATACCAACTCGACGAAGCCAACAGCTTCAACGCCATGGCTCAGTATTACGAGGGCAAGGCTGACATGCCCGGCGGTCTGAATGTCGCTGACTACGATGCCGATCCGTATCAGTCGACTCGGCCGAAAGACCAGTTCTGGGGTCGCCGCACGATGTTCAACTTCGGTTATCGCTATCAGGAAGATCGCCGCGAGTTCACCGCCAACACCTTCTTCACCAAGACCCTGCGCAGCGGTTATCTGGATCAGGGCACATTCCTGTCGCTGTCGCCGCGCGAATACTGGGTTCGCGGTCTGGAAACCCGTTTCGCTCAAGGTTTCGACCTCGGCCCCACCAGCCATGAAGTCGGCGTCGGTTATCGCTACATCAACGAGGCCGGCCACGAGTTGCGCTATCGCACCCCGATTACCAGCAACCAATACCCGACCACCAACAGCCGCAACGACCGCGACACCCGTGGCGGCACCGAAGCCAATGCGTTCTTCGTCGACGACCGCATCGACATCGGCAAGTGGACGATCACGCCGGGTGTGCGCTACGAGATGATCGAGTCGCAGCAGACCAACAACCTGACCAACGTCAAATACAAGGGCGACTACAACACTGCGCTACCGGCGTTGAACGTGCTGTATCACCTGACCGACACCTGGAACCTGTACGCCAACACCGAAGGTTCGTTCGGCAGCGTGCAATACAGCCAGATGCCCAACCGCGTGAGCAGCGGCGAAGTGAAACCGGAGAAGGCCCGCACCTGGGAACTCGGCACCCGTTACGACAACGGTGCGCTGCGCGCGGAAATCGGCGCGTTCCTGATCAACTTCGACAACCAGTACGAAAGCAACCAGACCAACGATTCGGTGATCGCCCGTGGCGAAACCCGGCATCAGGGCATCGAGACCAGCGTCAACTACGCCCTCGACGATTTGAGTCCGGCGCTGGCTGGCTTCGATGTCTACGCCACTTACGCCTATGTCGACGCGACCATCCGCGAAGACGGCCCGAACAAAGGCAATCGTGTGCCGTTCTCGTCCAAACACAAAGGCACGATCGGCGTCGGTTACACCGAAGGGCCGTGGAAGCTGAACCTGGACAGCAGCTTCCAGAGCGACCAGTTCGCCGACAACGCCAACACCTCGAAAGAAAGCGCCGACGGCAGCACCGGCAAGATCCCGGGCTACATGCTGTTCAGCAGCCGTGCCGGCTATGACTTCGGCCCGCAGCTGTCGGACCTGAACGTGGCAGTGGGGGTGAAGAACATCTTCAACACCCAGTACTTCACCCGTTCGTTCGATGACAACAACAAGGGCAAGTATGTCGGTGAGCCGCGTACGGTGTACGTGCAGACATCCGTTGCCTTCTGATAACAACATGCACCTTGCCCTCTCCCCAAGGGAGAGGGGTTTCAAACCCGCCACAAACAAAAACGGGCCTGCAATTGCAGGCCCGTTCTCATTGGGTGACTTATAAAATCAGCGCATCAACTGTTGATCGCTGCCTGTTCGTTTTCCAGAAATTCTTCCTCCAGCAACCGGTCATTCGCCTTTCTTTCGAACGGCACCACAGCGGCTCGCGGTTTGCCCCGCAGTTTGCCAAACAGGTGCTCCAGCGCGTGCTCCAGTTTTTCGGCTGCACCATCGATCGCCTGTTCCAGCGAATCGGCTTTGTGGGTGACGGAAATCGGTTGATGGCCTTTTGGCCGCGCTTCCAGTTGGCAGCGCAAGTCATGGGGACCCGGCTTTTCACCGTTCTCGTCGCTCAGATGGACTTCGACACGGGTCAGGTCTTCCTCATAACGGTCGAGCGTGCTCTCAATTGTGGTTCGTACCCACTCCTCCAGTCGTTTGCTGCTTTGAATATGGTTGTCGCTGTTGACTTGGATTTGCATAGTTCATCCCTTATTTCAGCTAGCTCGCAAGAGGCCTTGAACAGGATTTCGTGACCTCTTGATTACAACAATCGGCCCGCTTGACGAACATTTCAACCCCTGAAAAAAGATAAATATTCATACGCAAAAAAAGCCGGACAACCGAGTGAAGCGCTGGTAAGGTCGGGAGTTGGGTCGCCCCGTCACCCTGAAAAATCTGCTCACAATTGGCCATCACCCAACGGGTGCAGGCCACGAAAAATCTCCGCCTCTTCCACCAGCCAGTCATGCACCGCGCGCACGCCCGGATGGCTCAAGGCCCCCGGCGCATAGAGCAATACATAGCGCTTGTGATTGGGCACCGAAATCCCGAACGGTACGATCAATGTCCCCCGCTCCAGCTCATCGTTGAGCAGCGTGCGCCGGGCAATCGCCACACCCATGCCGGCAATCGCCGCTTCGATGGTCAGGTGATTGCGGTTGAACGTGTGCCCGCGCCGTACGTCGGCACCCTCGAAACCGACAGCGTTGAGATAGAACTCCCACTCCGCATACTCATAACTGCCGCGCCACGCGGTGATGTCGTGCAGCAACGGGAAATGCACCAGATCCGCCGGCCCATGCAGCGGTGGCCGCCCTCGCAGCAGGCCCGGCGCGCACACCGGGAAAATCTGCTCGTCGAGCAAGGCTGTGGATAACAGGCCCGGATAACTGCCGTCGTTCAAGTCGATGGCCAGGTCGAAATCCCCTTCATGTAACGGCACGCTGCTGTCTTCGGCCACCAGCCGCAGCTGGATGTCCGGGTAACGCTGTTGCAGGCGCGGCAGACGCGGGGTCAGCCATTTGCTGAGGAACGACGGAATCGAGCGTACCCGCAAAATCCCGCTGATCATCCCCGCATCGAGACGACGCAATTCCGCATCGATGCTGCCGTAAGCCTCGTTGACCGTGATCGCCAGTCGCTGCCCTTCCGCACTCAGCTCCACACCCCGTGCGCGACGGTGAAACAGGCGAAAGCCCAGGCGCTCTTCCAGTTGTCGGATTTGTTGGCTGACCGCCCCCGGCGTGATGTGCAGTTCTTCGGCACAACGGGTGAACGACAGGTGCCGTGCGGCACAGGAAAACACCTGCAGCCAGACGTAAGTCTGGGCATGCAATTGACGGCTCATGGTTTAGTCCTGCTAAAGGCTTACTTAGGAAGTTTCGTTAGTCACGTTGAAGCGAGGTAGGCAGTATCGCCGACATTGCGCTTGTCCTACAAAAAATGGCGGCGATTCCTACTCCATTGCTTGTAAGGCTTTAGCATGGCTATCAGTGTTTTCGATCTATTCAAAGTCGGCATCGGTCCGTCCAGTTCCCACACCGTCGGCCCGATGCGCGCCGCCGCGACCTTCGCCCAGGCCCTGATCGACCAGCATTTGCTGCTGGATGTGAACCGGGTGGAAATCCGTTTGTATGGCTCGCTCTCGGCCACAGGCGTCGGTCACGCCACCGACCGCGCAACGGTCATGGGCCTGATGGGCGAATGGCCGGACAGCATCGATCCGTCGACCATCGATCCGCGCATCCAGCAACTGCGGGAAACCGGCCAACTCTGTCTGGCCGGGCAGAGAGACATTGCCTTCAACTGGCAGCACGATCTCCTGCTGCTGGACGAGAGCCTGCCCTACCACCCCAACGCCATGTCGCTGACAGCCTTTGGCGAAACCGCCGAGCTGTTCACGCAAACGTACTACTCGGTCGGCGGCGGTTTCATCATCGAAGCGGCTGAAGCCGAATCCGGCGTAGCACCGGCCGGTGACGTCGAGTTGCCCTACGATTTTTCCAGCGCCGTCGAACTGCTGGCACTGTGCAAGCAGCACAACCTGCGGGTTTCCGAACTGATGATGGCCAACGAACGGGCCTGGCGCAGCGATGCCGAGATCCGTCAGGGCCTGCTGCATATCTGGTCGGTGATGCGCGAATGCGTCGAGCAAGGTTTGCGTCACGAAGGCGTCCTGCCTGGCGGTCTGAATGTTCCGCGTCGTGCGGCGAAATTGCACCGTAGTCTGCTGGAAATCGGCAAGCCGAATGTCATCAGCTCGACCCTGTCGGCGATGGAGTGGGTCAACCTGTTCGCCCTCGCCGTCAACGAAGAAAACGCCGCCGGCGGGCGCATGGTCACCGCGCCGACCAACGGTGCCGCCGGGATCATTCCGGCCGTTCTGCACTACTACATGAAATTCAATCCGGATGCGTCCGACGATGACGTGGTCGCATTCTTTCTGGGCGCGGCCGCCGTCGGCATCCTGTGCAAGAAAAACGCTTCGATCTCCGGTGCCGAAGTCGGCTGCCAGGGCGAAGTCGGCTCTGCCTGCGCGATGGCCGCTGCAGGTCTGGCCGATGTGCTCGGTGCCACGCCGGAGCAACTGGAAAACGCCGCAGAGATCGGCCTGGAACACAACTTGGGCCTGACCTGCGATCCGGTCGGTGGCCTGGTGCAAGTACCGTGCATCGAGCGCAACGCCATCGCTGCGGTGAAGGCGATCAACGCTACGCAAATGGCCCTGCGCGGCGACGGCAAACACTTCATTTCCCTCGACCGGGTAATCCGCACCATGCGCGATACCGGCGCCGACATGCATGACAAATACAAAGAGACTTCACGGGGCGGCCTGGCCGTGAGCTGGGTGGAGTGCTGAGGAGCGCTCCCTGACCGCCTGTAACACGTGAGCCCGAGCAAGAATAATAACGAGGCAAAAACGATGACCGATGTACGTACACCTGCTGCCGAAAATCCTGCTGTAGACCGCACACGCAATAACGAAACCGCCCACAAGGGCTGGAGCAAATTCGACACCACCTGGATGCTCGGCCTGTACGGCACCGCGATCGGTGCCGGTACGCTGTTCCTGCCGATCAACGCCGGTGTCGGCGGCTTCTGGCCGTTGCTGATCCTGGCATTGCTGGCGTTCCCGATGACCTTCTTCGCGCACCGGGGCCTGACCCGCTTCGTGCTGTCGGGCCGCTCCGGTGACATCACCGAAGTGGTGGAGGAACACTTCGGCATCGGTGCCGGCAAACTGATCACGCTGCTGTATTTCTTCGCGATCTTCCCGATCCTGCTGGTGTACAGCGTGGCGCTGACCAACACCCTGAGCAGCTTTCTCGAACATCAGTTGCACATCGCCCCGCCGCCGCGCGCAGTGCTGTCGCTGGCGTTGATCCTCGGTTTGATGGCCATCGTGCGTTGCGGTCAAAGCGTCATCGTCAAAGCCATGAGCGTGCTGGTATATCCGTTCGTCGCCGCGTTGTTGTTGCTCGGCATCAGCCTGATTCCGAACTGGAACGGCGCATTCTTCGCCAGCGCCCAGGAACCGATGGAAATGTCGGTGTTCCTCAAGACCCTGTGGCTGGCGATCCCGGTGATGGTGTTCTCGTTCAACCATTCGCCGATCATTTCCGCCTTCGCCGTCGAGCAGAAACAGCGCTACGGCGACCAGGCCGAACGCAAGAGCAGCGGCATCCTCGCCATGGCCCACGGCATGATGGTGGTAACGGTGATGTTCTTCTGCTTCAGCTGCGTGCTGGCACTGTCGCCAGCCGATCTGGCAGCGGCCAAGGCGCAGAACATTTCGATCCTGTCGTACCTGGCCAATCACTTCCAGACGCCGGTCATCGCCTACGCCGCGCCGCTGATTGCGCTGGTGGCGATCACCAAATCCTTCCTCGGCCATTACATCGGCGCCAGCGAAGGCTTCCAGGGCATGATCGTCAAAAGCCTGCGCGGTCGTGGCCGGGTGATGTCGGCCAGCTGGCTGAATCGTGCGACCGCGCTGTTCATGATCCTCAGCTGCTGGGCCGTGGCGACTTTCAACCCGAGCATCCTCGGCATGATCGAAACCCTCGGCGGGCCAGTGATTGCCTGCCTGTTGTTCCTGATGCCGATGTACGCGATCCGCCGTGTGCCAGCCTTGCGCCAGTATTCGGGCCAGGTGTCCAACGTGTTCGTGGTGCTGATCGGCCTGATTGCACTGTCGGCGATCATCTACTCGGTTCTGCCCTGAAACGGGCCGTAAACGAAAAAGGCGAGCCATGGGCTCGCCTTCTTTTTGGCCGGTTTCATTGTTCGACAATTTTCCCGGCATGTCCCTTGCTACATCGTTGAAGGAGACAAGACCACGGAAGGGCCGACGGTCAGGTTTGGCGAACCAACCCGATCAAGGCCGGTCAACAACTGCACGTTCAATCAGGCGGTGACGCATCATGGACAATCCTTTTCAGATCATTACCGATGCCTTCGCGCCGGACTATCAGATCAACCTGAGCATTCAGGGCCTCGACGGCAGCATCATGCTGACCCTTTCCAACAGCGGCCGGATCGTCGCCAAACGGATGATCAGCGCCGAACAGCGCAACGATCCCAAACGCCTCAAACGCTTGGTGCAAAGCATCCAGTTCGGCATCGCAATCGAGCAGGGCCACAGCGCCATGGCGATCCTCGAAGCCATGACCCGTGGCGACGGGCTCACCCCGCCACCGCGGCAGATCAAGGGCCAGCATCGACCCTCGATCGGGCTTTAAAGCTCGCCCTTCTCGATCTCCGGGTGCTCACCGGAACCCGCACCGAGCTTGCGTTGCGGCTTCTCGATTTTCACCGAAGGGAATTGCGACGAAGCGTAACGCACCACCAGGATCGAGAACGCCAGTAGCAGAATTCCGCCGCACAGGTAAATGATGCCCATGTCCGGCGGGTTGTGGTGCGAGACGTTGGAGATCAGCAGGCGCGTCAGTGCGGTGATCGCCACGTAGATCAGGAAGCGCACCGGCATGTGGTTGGTCTTGAAATAAATCCCGACCATCGCCCCCAGTTCCAGATAGATGAACAGCAACAGAATGTCATCGATCTTGATGTGCCCTTCCTCGAGCATCCCGAGAAACTCCATCACCGCCGCCCAGGCGGTCACCGCACCAATGGCGAACAGCGCCAGGTAGTGGAAGGTCTCGACGAACAGGTTGCCCAGGGACTCGGCCAGTTGATGCACGTTTTGCCGCAGTTTCTCGGCCCAGTTGATTTTCACGATGAAGGTTCCTTAGCCCGGTTCGAGCGGATGTTGCGTGCTGGACGTGACGGTTATTGCGCACGTACGCAGATGCATGCAGAAAAGAGGCCACGCCATCATGGCGAGGCGCCGCGAAACCTGCGCCGTGGCGTTTGGTCGCACCTGCGCATGACCGTCGGGCTGACAAAATCCGAATCCGGTCTACATTAAAAAGCCACTACCCAAAGCGCAGGGATTCGCTTATCCTTTTCGCTGTATATAGATACAGTAGTCGCAAAGACAACTTAATGTGAAGGCATGTGAGGTGGTGAATGGCCGTCGAAGTGGTATACCGCAGCAGCCGAGATCTGGAGCGCTTGTTCATGGATAAAGCCGAAGCTGACCGTCATGACAAAATGCTCGAACTGGCCGAACTGTTGGCCGAAGTGCTGGAAAAAGCCGTTCCTTCGTTGAGCGAGCAGCAAGTGGAAGAAGTCGGGATCTACATGGCGAAGAACCGCGATGTGTTTGCCCGGGCGTTCAAGAGCCAGCCTGATGCCCTGTCGGAGCTGATCAACGCACCGGCGGCACCGGTTGTAGCGACCGAGACGGCAGACGCGGCCGAACCGGCAGAAGCCCCGGCCAAACCCGCCAAGGCGGCGAAGACTGCAAAGTAAGCGACACTTGAATTGAATAGCCCCTGAGTTGAACGACTCAGGGGCTTTTTCATGCCCGGACAAATCTCAGCGATACAACACTTTCTCCGCCAGCTCATCCGCCACCCGCGCGGGTGAACGTTTTTCCGCCTGGGCATGAGCGAAGACTTCGGTCAGCCGCGAACTGATCTTAGACAGGTGCGCGGTGATGGTCGTCAGCTCTTCACCCCGATGCTTGAGGGAAACGTAGATCAACCCGCCGGCATTGATCACATAATCCGGTGCATACAGGATGCCCCGCCGCTCCAGTTGATCGGCGACGTCCAGATGGGTCAGTTGATTGTTGGCCGAGCCTGCCACCGCCGAGCAGCGTAACTGGGTGACAGTATGGCTGTTGAGCACACCGCCCAAACCGCACGGCGCAAGAATGTCACACGGCGTGCTGAGTAGAGCGTCGTTGGCAATCGGATGGGCGTTGAGCTGCTCCATCGCCAGTTGCACCTTGCCATGGTCGATGTCGCTGACCAGTAGTTCCGCGCCAGCGGCGTGCAGCTGTTCGGCCAGTGCGTAACCGACGTTGCCCAGCCCCTGAATCGCTACGCGCAAGCCTTCGAGGTTGTCGCTGCCCAGCCTTGCCATGGCCGTGGCGCGAATTCCGGTGAACACGCCCATCGCGGCATGGGGCGCCGGGTCGCCGGCGGACGTGGTGCTGGTGACATGCTGGGTCTGCTGGGCGATGCAGTCCATGTCCGCCACCGACGTGCCGCTGTCGATGGCGGTGATGTAACGACCGTCGAGCTGATCGATGCAACGTCCGAATGCTTCGAACAGCGCGCCACGGTTTTCCACATGGGCCGGCCGTACGATCACGGCGACGCCGCCGCCCTGGGCCAGACCGGCCAGCGCGGCTTTGTAACTCATGCCCTGGGCCAGGCGTATGGCGTCCGCGACGGCGGACTCGTCATTCGGATAGGCAAGATAACGACACCCGCCCAGGGCTGGCCCGAGGCGACTGTTATGGATGGCAATGACCGCCTTCAATCCGGAGACCGGATCAACGCTAAGGTGCAGCGATTCCAGGCGAGTGCTTTGCATGAGAGCGAACATCGGCAGGCTCCCGAATCACTTCTGGTAGTCGCCAGTATAGGCTTGCGCCCAAAAATTGCTGAAGCGCACGGGAATAAGGCCCGACAGCGACCAATGCGTTGCGGCATAACCCGATGGCAGAGCGGCGCGGCACTGGACGAATGTCAGAGACGGGGCTAAAACGAGGCATTCTCCGGAGATTTTGATGAGTCCGCGCCAACGTTTTTTCGAGTGTCTGCACCGTTCACCGCCTGCGCTGCTGGAGGCAGCGTTGTGGATGGCCGCCGAGCACGATAAGCACGTCGATCCCGATGCGCTGTTGCAGGACTTCATCGAGCTGCAGCAACGGGTCAGCTTTGGTTTGCCGTTGTTGCCAGTCAGCGAGCTGGCGCAACCGATGTTGCGGCGCATGGTCGAGCTGGGCTTCGCGCAAGACGATTTTGCGCCAGTGCGCCCGCAGGCGGCGCTGCTGAACAAGGTGTTACAGACCCGCCGCGGTCAACCACTGGCTCTGGCGTTGATTGCTCTGGAACTGGCCCGAGGCCTGGAGATTCCGCTGGTGGGCGTGAACTTCCCCGGGCATTTCCTGCTGAAGGTTCCCGGCGCCGATCACTTGCTTGATCCCTGCGGAGGACGGCGCCTGTATCCGAACGATTGTCGCGAACTGCTGCATCGCCAATACGGCCACCAGATGCAACTCAAGGCCGAACACCTGCTGACCGCCACACCACTGCAAATGCTGCAACGTCTGTCACGCAATCTGCGTCAGTTGCATTTGACCCACGATGACTACATCGCGGCGCTGATTGATGCCGAGCGAGTGCTCGAACTGGGCAATGCCAGCGTCGCCGACTACCTCGCCCGAGCCAGCCTGTACCAGCGCCTGGACTGCCCGAACGCCGAGCGCTTCGACCTGGAACACGCGCTGTTGCTCAGTGACGACCCGATCCAGCGGCTTCGCCTGACGGAGCGGCTGGGACATCTGCCGCCCAATTCGGTGGTGCACTGACTGACCCCGCCGAAGGCGAACGCACCTGAATGATCAACAATGCCGCGATCACCGCCGGAATCGCGCAGAAGAAGAAAATCTGCTCCACCGGAATGTGCATCGCCAGCAACAGGCTGCCGAACAACGGCCCGAGAATCGATCCGAATCGTCCGACACCCAACGCCCAACCAGTGCCGGTGGCGCGCACGTGGGCTGGATAGAAATTGCTGGCGAAGGCATTCAGCGTCAGTTGGCCACCGATGATGCAGACCCCCGCCGCAAACACACAGGCCACCAGATAACGCGGATTGTCGTGATTCAGGCCCAGCAGAATCGTGCAGACCGCCGCGCCGGCCAGCACACCGGACAGCAGACGCACCTTGCTTTTCAAACGGTCGGCGAACCACGCCATGCAGATCGCACCCAGCGTACCGGCGAACAGGAACATCGACGTCACCAGGTTCGCTTCATTGAGTTTCAGGCCACTTTCCAGCAGCAGCGACGGCAGCCAGCTGATCATGAAATACAGCAGGATCAGGCTGACGAAAAACGTCGCCCAGATCAGCAAGGTCGGGCGTGCGTAACCGTTGCGGAACAATTCCACCACGGTCAGTTTGCTGCCCTGCTCCCGCTCGTTCTGCTCGACCGACGCGGCGGGCGGTTGCCAGTCCGGCAGCATCCGCGCGGTGACCTTGCGCAGGCGTGCATACGGTGGCGCATCACGCAGCAGGCGTGGCAAGGATTCCGGCAGCATCCACCAGAGAAACGGGAACAACAGCAACGGTGTGACACCACCAGCGAGGAACACTGCCTGCCAGCCAAAACGGTCGATGAATCCGGCCGCCACAAAACCACCTGCCGCCCCGCCGAAAGAGAAACCGCACGCCGCCAGCGTCACCATCAGCGTGCGCAGGCGTGGCGGTGAATATTCCGACATCAACGCCATGGCGCTGGGCATTGCGCCGCCCATGCCGATGCCGCAGATGAAGCGCGCGATCATCAGAGTATTCAGGGAGTCGGCGAACACCATCAGCACGGTGAGGCTGGCGTAGATCAGCACACAGGCGAGCAGAATCCGCCGCACGCCGAAGCGGTCGGCCAGCGGCGTCACGGCCAGCGAACCGAGGGTCAGGCCCAGCAGGTTGGCACTGAACACCGGGCCGAACGCCGATTTCTCCAGGCCCCAGTCCTGCGCCAGCGCCGGTACCACGTAACCGAGCACCTGGGCGTCATAGCCGTCAGTGACCAGCAGCAAGGCGAGAAGAATCAGGAGCAACCACTGAAAGCGGGACACAGGACGGGCGTCGAGTGCCGCCCGGAAGCTGGCAATCTGGTTGTGCATCGCAAGGTACCTGTTTTGTTTTTATGATTTTTGGTGCCGCAACTAAAGCCTTGTGGGAGCGAGCCTGCTCGCGATGACGGCGGCACATCCACGATCGATGTGACAGAGATACCGCTATCGCGAGCAGGCTCGCTCCTACAGGGGTTACGGGGTGTCCGGCTGATTCGCCGGATGCGCCGCAATGAATGCCGGATGTTCAGCGGCCAACGCGGCCACCCGACGAATCCGGGGAAAAGCCTCCAGCGAAACGTTGAAACGCTCGGCCGCGTACAGCTGCGGAATCAGGTACACGTCAGCCACGCACGGCCACTCGCCGAAACAGAAGCCGCTGTCGCCGATCAACTGCTCCACAGTCGCCAGCCCCTGACTGATCCAGTGGCCGATCCATTCGTTCACCTGCGTTTCGTCATGGCCCAGACCGCGCAGGCGATTGAGCACGCTGACGTTGTGCAGCGGATGCACGTCGCAACCGATCACCGCCGCCACGCCGCGCACCTGGGCGCGGGCAACGAGGTCTTCGGGCAGCAACGGCACTTGTGGATAACGCTCTTCCAGGTACTCGATGATGGCCGGCGACTGAATCAGCAGCTTGCCGTCGTCAGTGCGCAGCGCTGGCACGCGGCCCTGGGGATTGATCGCCAGGTACGCCGGTTGCCGATGCTCGCCACCGGGCGGTGCGATCAGGTTGACCGGCAACGCCTGATAGTCGAGGCCCTTGAGCGCCAGCGCGATCCGCACCCGATACGACGAGGTGGAACGGTAATAGGTATAGAGATCCATGAGCCGCTCCTGTCAGCGTGCCGCCAGCACGGTGCCACGGCATTCGCCGAAACCGATGGAGGCAAAACCTTCGCGGGCGCATCGAGCGCGCAGGATGATTTCATCGCCATCTTCGAGGAACTTGCGCACCTCACCGGAGGCCAGTTCGATCGGCTTTTTGCCGCCCTCGGTGATTTCGAGCAGGCTGCCGAACTGACCGTTTTCAGGGCCGGACAACGTGCCCGAACCGAACAGGTCACCGGCCTGCAACTGGCAGCCGTTGACGCTGTGGTGCGCGACCATTTGCGCGACGGTCCAGTACATGTAGCGGGTGTTGCTCAGGGTCAGACGATGAGCCGGCAGGTTCTGCTCGCGCATTTTCTCGGTGAGTAGCAACACCTCCAGCTCGATGTCGAAACCACCGCCATCCTGATCACGCTTGTCGAGCAGATACGGCAGCGGCTGCGGATCGCCTTGCGGACGCGCCGGTTGCGCGGTGCGGAATGGCGCCAGCGCTTCGGCAGTCACCACCCATGGCGAGACGCTGGTGATGAAGCTCTTGGACAGGAACGGGCCGAGCGGCTGATATTCCCACGCCTGGATGTCACGGGCCGACCAGTCGTTGAGCAGACAGAAACCGGCGATGTGTTCTGCGGCATCGCCAATGGCAATCGGCTCGCCCATCTCGTTGCCCTGACCGATCCAGATCCCCAGCTCCAGTTCATAGTCCAGCCGCGCGCAAGGGCCGAAAGTCGGCTCTGTCGCACCCGCCGGCAGGGTCTGGCCTTTCGGACGGCGCACGTCGGTGCCGGAAGCACGCACGGTGGACGCACGACCGTGGTAGCCGATCGGCACGTGTTTGTAGTTCGGCAGCAGCGGGTTGTCCGGACGGAACAGTTTGCCGACGTTCTGCGCGTGCTCGATGCCGACGTAGAAGTCGGTGTAGTCACTGATGCGCGCCGGCAGGTGCAGCTGGCAATCGGCGGCCAGCGGCAGCAGTTTCGCGCCCTGGGCTTCGATGTTGCCGCGATGGGTACTGCCCTCGCTGAACAGTTCCAGCAGACGTTCGCGCAGGGCAACGCGGGCATCGCGACCGAGTTCAAAGAATGCGTTCAACTGACCGCCGTGCATGGCTTCGACTGCACTGCGCGCGGCGCCGTCGAACAGCCCGGCCTCCAGCGCCACTTGCAGATCGAAGATGTGTTCGCCAATCGCCACGCCCGCGCGCGGCGCCGAGCCATTGACGCTGAACACGCCCAGCGGCAGGTTCTGCAACGGGAAATCGGTGTGGCCGTTGGCCGAAGCGACCCAGCTGCGGGTGATGGAATTCTGAGTCATGGGTTATCTCCGGGTCGGGTCGAACGTGGCGGGCAGCGTGGCCCAGCAAGCGTCGTAAGTGGATTGCAGTTGCGGGCAGTCGAGGGCGAAGCGGCTTGGGCGCAGCACCTGGCTGGTCTCGAACATGAAAGCCATGGTGTTGTCGATCTTCGCCGGTTTCAGGTCCGCGTTGATGGCCTTGGTGCAGGTCTCGCCGTCCGGGCCGTGAGCGCTCATGCAGCTGTGCAGGGACGCACCGCCGGGCACGAAACCTTCGGCCTTGGCGTCGTATTCGCCCTGGATCAGGCCCATGAATTCGTTCATCAGGTTGCGGTGGAACCACGGCGGACGGAAGGTGTTCTCGGCCACCATCCAGCGCGGCGGGAAGATCACGAAGTCGAGGTTGGCCAGACCGTGGACGCTGGTCGGCGAGGTCAGCACGGTGAAGATCGACGGGTCCGGGTGATCGAAACTGACGGTGCCGATGGTGTTGAAGCGGCGCAGATCATACTTGTACGGCACGTTGTTGCCGTGCCAGGCCACCACGTTCAGCGGCGAGTGATTGAGTTCGGTGCCCCACAGCTGGCCGAGGAATTTCTGCACCAGCGTCGTCGGTTGTTGCAGGTTTTCGTAAGCGGCGACCGGGGTCAGGAAATCCCTTGGATTGGCCAGACCGTTGCTGCCGATCGGCCCCAGGTCCGGCAGGCGCAGCGGCGCGCCGTGGTTCTCGGCGATGTAACCGCGCGCCTGCGCATCGAGCAATTCGACGCGGAATTTCAGGCCCCGTGGCAGCACGGCGATTTCCAGCGGCGCCACTTCCAGCACGCCGAGCTCGGTGGCGATACGCAGGCGACCCAGTTGCGGCACCAGCAGCAGCTCGCCGTCGGCGTTGAAGAACACCCGTTCCATCGAACGGTTGGCGCAATAGTGGTAGATGCTGATCCCGGCAGGTTTTTCGGCGGCGGAATTGGCCGCCATGCTCACCAGTCCGTCGATGAAATCGGTCGGCTCGGACGGAATCTCCAGCGGATTCCAGCGCAAGCGATTGGGGGTGACTTCACCCAGCGGGCCGCCCGCCAGCTGCCGCTCCAGTTTGACGAATGCCGGGTGATTGGCCGACGGCTGGATCCGGTACATCCAGGTGCGCCGCGCTTCGCTGCGGGTCATGGTGAACGCGGTGCCGGAGAACAGTTCGGTGTACAGACCGTAAGGGGCTTTCTGCGGAGAGTTCTGGCCGACGGGCAGTGCACCCGGCAACGCTTCGGAGCTGAATTCGTTGCCGAAACCGGACTGGTAAGCCAGGGCTGAATCGAGGTTCATGGAGCCTCCTGAACAGGGAGTCGGCATGGCCGGACGCTCTGGATCAGAGGTCTTGGCACGCCGGGGTTATTTTTATCGTAATTCAATTACGCATAACGTAATTTGCTCGCTATCCAGCGTCAAGCTATAAAGACGCCCATTCGTTCCGGGACACGGCAGCACCATGGAAAAAACCAGCGACAGCAACGGCAAACAGAAAGTCCGCTCCGCCGAAGTCGGCACCGACATCCTCAAGGCTCTGGCCGAGTTGTCGCCGTCCACTTCGCTGTCGCGCCTGGCCGAACATGTGCAGATGCCGGCGAGCAAGGTGCATCGCTATCTGCAGGCCTTGATCGCCAGCGGTTTCGCCGAACAGAACACCGCCACCAACCATTACGGTCTCGGCCGCGAAGCGTTGCGTGTGGGTCTGGCCGCACTCAACAGTATGGACGTGCTGAAAGTCGCCGCCCTGCCGCTGGCCGAACTGCGCGACGAACTCAACGAAACCTGTTTCCTCGCCGTGTGGGGCAATCAGGGCGCGACCGTTGTACACATCGAACCGGCGGTGCGCGCGGTGACGGTGGTGACGCAACTGGGCTCGGTGCTGCCGCTGCTCAGTTCATCCACCGGACTGGTCTTCGGCGCGTACCTGCCGCACCGGGAAACCGACGAATTGCGCGAACAGGAAACCGCCAGCGGCGGCCATCCGCTGGCAGACGAAAAAGCCTATACGGCGTTATGCGAACAGATCCGCGAACGCGGTCTGCATCATGTGCACGGTTTGCTGATGCCCGGTGTCGATGCCCTCTCGGCACCGGTGTTCAACGCCCTCGGGCAGATCGCGGCGGTGTTGACCATCGTCGGCCCGACGTCGCTGTTCCACGCCGACGAAAACGGCCCGGCGGCGCAGCGGTTGCTGGCGGCGACACGGGCCGTGAGTTGGCGGATGGGCCATGAGCCTCAAGCCTGAACGCTTGAGTCTGTATCGATTTATCAGTGCACGGTGGTCTGACTACTGCGGCTCTGATGATCGTTCATCAATTGCTCGATGATTTCGAGCATACGTTTTTCTCCCAGCGTCTGCCCTGTAGCCTGGGACATCCAGCCCACCACGGTCCTGGCATCCTTGCCCAGATCAAACAAAGTCTTTTGAGCAAGCGTGACCTTGACCGGCTTGCCGGCTGCAGCTGCTTTTCCGAGACTCACCAGTCCGATCAGCGCGGCTTTGCCATGGCCAAGAGCGGCAGAGTAATCCCCCGACTCGTACGCTTTGGCACCGTCATACAGAGCCTTTAATGCCTCCACGGCGGTGACGGCTACGCCGATCGGTGGGAACACCAGGCTGATAATGTTGGCGGCAAAAATCACGTTGTCATACACCAGACCGGCAATCACCTCATTCAGACTTGTGGTCCGTGCGTCGATGTCACTGAGAACGCGATAGATCCTGTCGTCATGAAGCGTAGAGAGCCCCAACATCCGCATCTGGCCTTCCGGCCGAGGGGGGGCGACGGTGTTGACCGTGGCAACCAGATTGTCGAAGTAATCATTCACAACCTTCCGGTCTTCAATCTTCACCCGCTGCAGGTAGTAATCGCGGAACGGCCCGTAGCGAAAACGTATCGAACCGACGAATTCGTTGGCGGAGCGGAAAGCCACATCGTCCGGTGCATCGGGCGTGTAAAGATAGTCATAGAAAGCTCCATAAATGGAAATGCGGAAAATATAGACACCTTCGACAATTCGACGGCTCGGCAGGCGGAACTTGTATATCCCCTCGCTGGTATTAGACGGAAACGGAGAGGGGTCAGTACCTGCGGTTTCACTCAGGTTGTCCACCAGGCGTTGAATCCCTTTGAATACGTCCGTAGAAAATCGCTCGGAGAAATACTGATGGCAGGCGTCGAAGTGCATCTTGCAGCGGACTTTCGTGGCATGCACAGCCTGCTTGAACTTGTAGCCCGGGTGATTCCGATCCAGAAATTCGCTGCGCAACATCCGGGTGTAGTGGTCTCCAGGACGCAAGGTTTTCGACCAACTGGAAAGATCCCTGATATCCAGCTTTTCAATCGACGGATGCCCACCCGTCACGTAGAACTTCGGATTGTCATCAATCGTCCGGCCAGGCGTCGCCGGGACTTCAAAGTGGCGGCCCTCAATCAGGACGGTGGTCAGGTCCAAATGGAATTCGTCGGTCTGAATCATGATTTTGTCGGGATCGACCTGAACTTTCTGGCCGCGTGACAACAACACTTCTTCAATCCGCTGCTTGATCAGATCACGGGAAAACTGCTCGAAAGTGGGATAGCCGTTCTCTCTGGAATCCACCATCGACAATGCTTTGAGTTCAGTGCCGAGGCGGGCGTAGCTTTGCCGTGCCTGCGGTCCTGCATAGACGTAGGCAGCCGGCGCCAACGCTCGGATACGGGCGACCTCACCCGCGTAAGCCTGTTCAGCATGACCGAACAATTGGTCACCGGCATTCAATGCCAGGTTTGCCGGAATCGAATCCAGTTCATACACGTAGTACAGCGGAGTCGCTCCTCCCCCCATCAATACACCGACAGCGGCCAGATCGTCAGGCGGGATCAACGATTCGGCGTAAGTACGATTATTGGACAGCATGGACTCCATCCAACGATTGAACTGGTAGATGTCGGCGAACTTCACATAGTCGAACTGACCGTGGGGCATTTTCATCAACGCATAACGAGTTGCTGCTGTGCGCGGCATGAACAGCAGCACGTCTTGCAATATCGATGGCCGTTTTTTCAGCTTCACTCCCCGAATTTCCACGGAGGGATCACCTTTCAAGGTGCGCTGGATCAACGCAACGTCTGCTGCGTTGAAACGTGCTGAATGTTGGGCAACGAACAGCGCGAACTCCGCCTGACTACGCAGATAGTTGAAATAAGCCTCGCGAAACTCCTGCGGAGTACTGGAAGGCTGGGATCTGCTGAACTCCACACGCAGATCCCGATTGGCCAACCAGCCTTCCAGTTTGGCCACGGTCAACCCGCTGTCCGCCGGAGCGCCTTCGATACGCAGGGTCGCGCGATTGCCTGCATCATGCAGGCCGATAACGATGAACTCGGTTAACGTGTAAATATCTTCCTGCTCGATCGTGCGCCCGCCGACTTTTATCCGGTAAAGGCTATGGACCTTGATTGCATCCGGGTCAAGCCGCGTTCCCAAAGCGCTGTCACACCAGAGACCGAAGCGCTGCACGACGTAGTCGTGCAGCGAAAACAGCTGATTGGATACCTGGGTATATTCGAATTCATATCCCTCTTTCGAAGTTTCAAGGGATTCGTAGGCATCGCGTATCGACTCACTGGCCGATTTTAACCAGTCAGGCCACTCTTGGCGTTTGGCCAGTATGCTTAGCGCCCTGATCCGCTGGTACAGGTCAGAATGCATCGCAGAAACCTGATGGATATCGTCCAGTTCGCGGACAAATCCCTCTTTGCGTGGCTCACCGGATCCGATCCGACCGGCAAATTGTGCCTCCTGATCCTTGAGTCGGCTGGCTACACAGTGCGAAAACACGCTGACAGACAGTGCCGGATACCTGATTGCATCAGGAGCAACTGCCAGTCGGCTGCACAATGCTGTATGCAGGTCGGCACTGCTGGAGAAATATTCGAAACCGTTGCCCGGTGTGTACAGAAACCAACCGTAAGAGTCACCGGACAACTTGATTTCGGAAGTCGCGATGTTCGAATAGGACATGACAAAGCCGGATACCAGATCCTGCTCAATGCCAGATGCCTGACGGAGACTGATTTTGTAGGCGCTGGATAACTTCGTCTTCAGCAACTCGGTGGCCCGCAGAACCTGGAAGGTTTTAAGCGAACCAGCCGCGCCCGTCAGGGCCAACTCGGCTTGCAGTGCTTCGGCAAAGGCAACTTCCAGCAATGCCTTTTGAGTTGTCGATTCTTCGGATTCGCCGCGGGCCGGGCTGCTCCAGTATTGACGAAGTGCGCTCGCCTGATCAGTTGCCACCTGCCGCAACGCTTCATTCAAAACATCATCAACATCGGAAATATTTATATTTTCAACTTTCAATCGCGCATCGGTTGTATTTCGACGCAGATAGACAAAATCAAGATTCACCACATAATTCGGATAAGCGCCGCGCGCCAGGCAATCCAAAAAAACATCAAGTATCGAACCGGACGGCCTTTTCCAAATCTCATACGGATCATCACCGGCATTAATAAATAGACGTTCTACATCAATAGACGGCCCCAGTCGTTCGAATCGTTCCGAGAGTCTATTCCGCAGGATATCCCTCAAGGATGGAGAGCGTTCCAGCATCGCTCTCAATTCATCCCCCGCACCCTGTACGTTATCCAACGCTACCTGAACATCAGGATTTTTCAGAACAGCGTCGGCCATTGAATTATTGAACATCACACCCATTGGATACTTCCTGTACATTCGTCAATGTGGAAACAGCCTCATGCCACTTCCTTACAGGACCAAAGACTACTCATCTGATTTAAAATCTAAAGACGATGCTTATTTCAATATATCTAGTCAGCAACACCCAGCCTTAATTACTCAACATAAATTTAGTAACTTTGCCCTGGCCACTGCTTGAGTCCGGCGCTCAACACCTAACTTCCCATGTATGCGTCGCACATGAGTTTTAACTGTATGCAATGAAATGAACAACTTCTCGGAAATTTGCTGATTCGAGTCGCCGAAGGCAATCAACTCCAGGACTTTAAGTTCTCGCCGACTGAGGGGATTGAGCGGCGTAACTTGTTCTTCCACAGGTACCGCTGTTTCAACAGCGCGCCAGTGCAGGGGAACCTCCGCGCACCGGGCGTATAGCTCGGCCAACATTTGCTGCAGGTTGCAACGCTTGATGATCTGGCAGCCCTGTTCGAAGAAGTTTCTGGCTTGGGCCGGCTCACCGAGAACCAGCGCCACCTCGGTCAGAGTCAACAGCAACTCGGCCTCCAGTCTGGTCAGCCCGAGAGCCTGAGCCGACGCCAGCAAGGCACCTAACCGGATCAGAGGCGTTTGCATCTGATCCAATCGGGTCTCGGCCAGAACCAGTAAACATTCGATGCGTGGAATCAGCTCAAGCGTCGCCGGCGGTGCCTGCCGTGCACGTGGGCCACGATAATGTCTGAGCACCCGGCTCAACGCCTCGTGAGCCAATTCGGGTCGCCCTTGTTGCAACCAGAACTCGCTGCTGACCTGTAACAGGACGCCGCGATAAACCGTGTCCGGAATCTGTCGCTGTTGCATCAATCGTTCGGCGTCCCGCAGTCGCATGAATGCTTGAGCGTAATCGCCCTGATCGGCAGCCAGTTGCGCCTGCCCCAAAAAGCCATAAAGCACACGCTTGTCAAAGCTGCGCAGGCAGTCGTCGAGCCCCTGTTGAAAGAACTCGGCCGCCCGTACCTGTTGCCCCATGCTCAATGCCAGCCGCCCCCGGCGCAGAGCGATACGCCCCAGCAGCGGCGTCGGTTGCTCGACAGACGAACTAAGCATTTCGCAAAGACCGGCCAGCAACTCTTCGGCGCGAGCCGAGGCCCCTCGCTGTTCCAGCAATTGGGCGTGATCAAGTTCCAGCAATGCCTCGAACAGCAATGAACCCTCTGCCCGGGCCAGGCAAAGTGCTTCACGATTGATCGAATGAGCCAGCTCCAGATCCCCACACAACAACGCCTGCTGAGTGCGACCCGACAGGCACAGCAGACGCGCCGTCCAGGCCTTCGGCGACAGATCGATCAAGGCTTGCTCAAAGTGATCACGCGCCTCGTCCATCCGTCCTTGCAGATGCAACAGCCAGCCTTGCTGAGCCTGCCAGCGGGCGATCAGTTGCCGTTGCTGAGCAGCCGACGGCGGCGGCAAAAAACGCGACAGTTGCCCGATGCAATCCGCCGCCTGGACAAAGCGCCCGGCGAACAACAACGCAGCCGTGATCAAGCCGACCAGTTGCGCCGAACCCAGCATCAGTTCCTCGCCGCGTTGCTCATAAAGACGCAGCAACAGCACGACCGTCTGTTCCTCGAACAGATGCTCGAAACTGAAGTGTTGCAACAGACTCACCGCAACCTCGTACTCTTCAGCCAGCAACGCCTGCTCGAAAGCACACTTCCAATGTTGTCCGGCGGCAAACCACTGACAGGCCCGGCGATGCCAGGAACGCCCGGCAGGCCACGGTTCGTCACGCATCAGGCGCGACAGTGGAGCACATACCTGCAACCAGTCCGGAGATCCATGCCAGGGTTCGATGAAACACCCGAGGGTTTGCAGACTGCGCATCCATTGCGCCCCGTCCCCGGCACCGAACAGGTGATCGCACAGGCTGGCATTGAAGCGCGGCAAATGCGCCAGCACCCGCCAGGCTTCAGCCAGTTCCGGGCTCAGGCCGCTGAACAGTTCGTGTTGCAGGTAGTCCAGCAAAGTGTCCATGCGCTGCTGCGGCAAGGTCTTTTGCGACCAGTCGCATTTTTGCATCATCAGCATCCGTACCCCGGCGCACCAGCCGCCGCTACGCTGATGAATACGAGCAGCCACGCTGTCGGCCTGGGCTGGCGGCAAGTGAAGCAATACTTGGGCGATCTCGTCCCGGGTCAGCGCCAGCATCGCGCCTTCACATTCGTACAAGGCATCATCGAGCAGCAGGCGCGGCCAGTTGCAGGGCGGACGCCGCCGGGTACCGATCCACCATGTCAGGGCCGGACTGCTGATCGCCAGCATTCGGTCGAGCAGTGCGTCCAGGGCAGGTTCCGGATTCCGACAGTAATCGTCGATCACCACCCAGGTTGCCGAGGATCTTCGCGCCAGTTCATAAAGCAACGAAGCCTCGTCCGAGGCCGTCAGTCCCATCGCACGGGCAAGCCGTTCGCAAAACTCGCCGACGCTCAAGGACGCCCCTGCCAACGGCAACCAGCAGACGGTGCAATTGACCGGGGCTTGCAGCAGGCACTCGGTGAGCAGCGCGGTTTTACCGCTGCCGGCCGGCGCGCAGATCAGTTTGACCCGGGCCGTCGAATCGAACAGTGCCTCGCAAAGGCGCGGGCGTGGCAGATGATGGGGAGACAGTCTCGGGAGAAAATCCGGTCTATCCAGACGGGGTGTCATGGCGGTCATCGGGGGCGCCTTTTTATCGTTGTACGCTCACCCTAGCCCGCTCCCCGACGCTTGTTGACGAGTATTCAGATCGCTGATTGCTGCCCATAAAAAAGGCGACCGCCCGGTCGCCTTTTTCCCACGAGTGTATTGATCCCTTACCGGACACCCTCGGCACGCAAGGCTGAAGGGGTGAAGTCGGCGACCTTGGCTTCAAAGCCGAATTCGAAGCTGTGCTTCTCCTCGTTCTTCATCCCGAGAGCGATGTAGCGACCGGCGATGATGTCGTAGAGCGCTTCAAGCGTGTAGGCCTGAGCCTGATGATCGTAGTAGTACTGGGCGTGCCCTTCGGCCACTCGCCACAGCTGCCCGCGACCATCGTAGTGATCGACCAGAGCCACCTGCCAGCTGTCCTCGTCGATGTACATGTGGCGCTTGGCGTAGATGTGCCGCTCGCTCGGTTTGACCGTACCGATCACTTCCCAGACGCGGTGCAATTCATATCGGGTCAGGTCCTGATTGATGTGCCCGGCCTTGACGATATCGTCGTACTTGAGCTTCGGCGAATCGAGCTTGTAGCTGTTGTACGGAATGTACATTTCCTTCTTGCCGACCAGCCTCCAGTCGTAACGATCCGGCGCGCCGGAGAACATGTCGAAGTTGTCCGAAGTCCGCAGGCCATCGGCGGCAGTACCAGGCCCGTCATACGCAACCTGCGGTGCACGGCGAACCCGACGCTGCCCGGCGTTGTAGATCCAGGCCAGGCGCGGCTCCTTCACCTGATCGAGGGTTTCGTGCACCAGCAACACGTTGCCGGCCAGGCGCGCCGGCGCGGTCACTGACTGCTTGAAGAAGGTCAGTACGTTGGCCGCCTGCTGCGGATCCAGGTCCTTCATCAACTGCGGCACGGCAATCTCTTCCTCGAAGCGGATCGGTGTGTAGCTGCCATTGGTCTGCGGTGTCACCTGAGTGATGATCCGCCGCAGATTGCCGCCGTGATAACGGGTGATGTGGTTCCACAACACCTCGACGCCGTTCTTCGGAATCGGGAAGGCGTAGTAGCGATTGCCGGTGAAATTGGCCAGGCCGTTGCCGTCGTTGATCGTGGTCACGTTCAACGCGCTGCGCTTGGCCGATTCGTAGATTTCCGGCGGCACGGCGACGGTGCGGTGGGTCGGGTAGACCGGAATTTTGTAGGTTTCCGGGTAGCGCTTGAACATCGCCACCTGCCCCTCGGAAAGTTTGGCCTTGTACTGGTCGACGTTGGCGGCGGTGATGGTGAACAGCGGTTTTTCATTGGCGAACGGGTCGGCGAGAAAACCCTTGCTGTCCACCGCCCCGGCGTTTTTTGGAATGCCGCCGGTCCAGGCCGGAATCGTGCCGTCGGCGTTACCGGCCTTCTCGGCGCCGAGCGGCGTCAGGCTGGTGCCGAGCTTGTCGGCCTCTTGCGGCGACACCGCCGCGATCACGTTGGCAGCCAGCAGGCTCAGGGCCAGGACACCGCATTGCAGAATCATCTTGCGCATGGATTTCATCCTTCTCTGGCAGATCAGAAGTTCACGCCGAAGCTCAGGGCCACGAAGTCACGGTCGGTGAGGACGTTGTAATCGCCGCCAAAAAAATCGGTGTAACTGAGGCTGGCGGTGTAGGTGTTGCGGTAGTCGGCATCGACGCCGACGCTGATGGCCTTGGCGCCCTCGTTGAACAGCCCGTTGGGGCCGAAACCGGAAACGTCGTGGGACCAGGACAGGTTGGGTTTGAGGTTGATCCCGCCGATCACGTTGGCGTAATCGAGTATGGCCCGGGCGCGATAACCCCAGGAGGTCGACGTGACGAAACCGCCGGTGTCGCCGCCGAAACCGTACTGGCCGTACACCGAATCTCGGCCGTAACGCAGCTTGCTTCGCGACTCCAGACCACCGACCCGGACCACCGCCGCCTCGCCGACCACGGTCAGGCGCTCGGCGCCCAGCACTTGATCGAAGAAGTGCGTGAGGGTGCTCTGCAGTTGCGTCACTTCCTTGCGTCGATAGCCTTTGTTGTCGGCACCCGGCGACGTGGTCAGCGGCGACGCCGTGCCGCCGGCAATCGGGTTGAGCAAGGCCAGGGTCAAGTCGTTGGTGTTGACCTGCACCGGGGCATTGGGCCGGTAGCTGAGTTCGCCGGTCCATGCGGTGCCGGTGGGCAGTGTGGTGGCGAAACTTGCGCCATACAGACGGATGTCTTCCGGGTATTCGAGGTAGTACTGACCGCGTCCGAGCATCACGCTTTGCGCCAGCCCGGAACCGCTGCCGGGGGCCAGGCGGTTGGCGGTGCTGACCATCCCCGGCAGTGCCGACAGCGTCGACAGCCCGGCTGTGGTGGTGCCGACCGTGGGCGTGCGGCTGTGGTAATTCATGAAGTACAGGCCATATTCGGTATCGTCGCCGAGCCAGCGCAGCGCCGTCCCCCACTGCCCGGAGTCCCGCGCATCCCGATCACCGCCACGGGGCACGACCACGCCTTCGCGAGTGACCTGGATGGGTTGTCCGAAGGCAGCGGCCAGCGGCGCCAGCGGAGCAATCGCCGGGCTGCCGACGGTGTAACCGTTGTTGCAACCATCCGCCGCCACATCGACACCGAAGAAGGTGCCGCAGTTGTCGAGAACGGTCTGGTCCCATTCCAGTTGATAGAAACCCTCGACCGACAGTTTGTCCGTCAGGCTCTGGGAGCCGAACAGCATGTTCACCGGAATCAGGCCCTCCTTGATCTCCGCACCCGGCCGGCGGAACGCCGAGACGTCGATCGGGTTGATGCTGTTGATCGAGTTGCCGATGAAGGTACTTTCGCCCCAGCTCACCACCTGCTTGCCGGCGCGCACGGTGCCCGGCAGGTCGGCGATGGAATAGTTGTGATAGACGAACGCGTCGAGAATCTGCCCGCCTGAAGACTTGGCGCCCTCCTTGCGGCCCTTGTCGCTGATCGGCTTGAACTCGCGGTCTTCGTCCTTGAGTTCGAAGTCGTACCAGTACTTGCCGCGCACGAACACACCGGTGTCGCCGTACTTCAACTCAAGGTCGTGGATGCCCTTGAATATCTTGGAAAAGGTCTCGCCCTTCTTGAAGTTCAAGCGCCCGTCATCTCCGGTCGAAGACTGGCCCGTACCGCCATTGACCGTGCCGACCAGCGACTTGTCCGCATCGCGCATGCCCCAGCTCGCGCCGACCGACAGCGACGAGTCGAACGTGCCTTCGATTTCGCCGATATTGAAATCCACGGCATGGGCCTGGGCCCAGCAACCCAAGGCAACCGCAGCCGCCAGCGCCTGCGGTTTGAAGATGGCGCGCATTGTTGTTTTTGTCATGCGTCTTCCCCGGTGAGTGACAGAAGGCCCCACCCTACTGCCGCCACACAGGGACGATAAGCGCACCAAGGAGGTATTCGCGCTGTCGCTCGAAAGGATGAATCGCCGCCTGGGACGGGGTTTCGCGCCACTCATGGACCGGCTGGATGATCCACGATCAGTGGAGCGCATGATGCGTCGCACTGTTACATGCCCCGTAACAGTGCATGTCCGGAATCGCTATTTTTCCTTTGCCCTCAGGCGCTTATTCTGAGCGGGCTTTCACGGCAGACCGCCACGAAGCCAAAGTCCGCGACCGAGTCGTCGGCAACCGATTTCTGATGGACCGAAGCGTTTTTCGCTCCATCGCCCAGGTGTTCACTGACGTTGATTTGTAGCTCCTTGATCCAACGTCTTACCTTGGCCGCTGCGTTTGCAGCGGCCTTTTTTATGGGCGGTGTTTTTTGCGGGAACTGGAAGGGGGGATATTCGGCGGGAGCGGCAGGACCCGGACGAGTCCTGCCAGACGACGCAAAGGCGTCAGAGCGAATACTTCTGCAGATTCGCCATCATTTCTTTCAGCGCTTCGATATTGTCTTTCGGATGCGCGGCCCCTTCGAAATCACAGATCTGCCGCCAGTGCGCCGCGACATCTTCCGGGGAAAACCCGACGCGAGGATCGAACCCGGCGCCCAGGCTGCGCTCCCAGCGCACCTTGCCCATCCAGCCGCCGCCGACCTCGAACAGGCCCGAGGTTTCCTGGCACTGCTCGCTGGCCAGGTACACCACCAACGGGCTGACCAGTTCCGGTTTGAGTTGTTCGAACACTTGCGGCGGGATCAGGCCTTCGGTCATGCGGGTGCCGCCGGTAGGAGCAATGGCGTTGACCAGGATGTTGTTCTTGCGGCCTTCGATTGCCAGGGTGCGCGTCAGGCCGTAGAGACCGAGTTTGGCCATGCCGTAGTTGGACTGACCGAAGTTGCCGTAGATGCCGGAGGTTGATGCGGTGAAGATCACCCGGCCGTAGTTCTGCTCGCGCAAGTGCGGCCACGCGGCGCGGGTCACTTTGTAGGCGCCTTCGACGTGAACGCGGTAGACCAGATCCCAGTCAGCGTCCTCCATCTTGTGGAAAGTCTTGTCGCGCAGGATGCCGGCGTTGTTGACCACCACATCGACGCGACCGAATACATCGAGGGCGTTCTGCACCAGTTTGTCGCCGTCAGTCACCGAGTCATGGTTGGCCTCGGCGATGCCGCCGGCCTCGCGGATTTCCGCCACCACGCGGTCGGCAGCCGAAGCGTTGGCACCTTCGCCCTGGGTCGAGCCGCCGAGGTCGTTGACCAGCACTTTGGCGCCCTGTTTGGCGAACAGCAAAGCATGAGCGCGCCCCAGGCCACCACCGGCTCCGGTGACGATCACGACTTTATCTTCAAAACGCACAGACTCATTCATCGAGGCAACTCCAGCAGGCCTGAGGGACAGTGTCCCCGAGTGTCAGGCACAGAGCGTGCGGTCACAACGAACACGGCTGAGGCTGAATGGTGCGCGATAAGGCTGGGGGATGATGAAACCGTGCAGAGGCGCAACGCGCCTCCGCCCTGCGATCAGGAACACGCCACCTTGCGCGGCGGCAGCACGAAGTGATCACGAAATTCCAGGTAGTGCTTGAGCACCAGCACCGGCGCTTCGCTTTGCGGGTAATGACCGATGCCGGGCAACAGCACGGTGTCCGCATCGGGGATCAACTCGCGATAACGCTCGATCATATGCGCGCCGGAGATCGGATCGACTTCGCCATCGATCACCCGCAACGGCACCTCGCCGCGCTGCATTGCCGCGACCCAACGATCACGCTGCACCCGGCGTTCCGGAATGTAGGTGATCAGTTTGTGCATGATGCGCGGCCCGCGATTGCACTCGACCAGGCTCCAGAAATCATCCATTTCACTTTCACTGGGCCGGGTGTCCGGACCGAAGATCTGCCGGAAGCTTTTCACCAGTGCATCGCGGGTAAACGCGCGGCCGATCATCCAGCCCAGCGGGCTGAGCAGCAGTTTTTGCGCCAGCAGCGGACGATGGGTTTCCGGGAACAGACCACCGTTGAGGAACACGCAACTGGCGACTTCGATCTTCTCTTCGTAATGCCGGGCCAGCAGTTCCTGGGCAACGCTGTCGCCGTAGTCATGGGCAAGGAGATGCACCGGTTGCTCGACCTGAAGGTGAGTGAGCAACGCCTGTTGTAGATCCGCCTGTTCCAGCAGGCTGTAGGTGTGGTTCAACGGTTTGGCCGAGTCGCCGAAGCCGAGCATGTCGCAGGCGATCACCCGAAAGCGCTGGGCCAGCGGCTGCCACAGGTAATGCCAGTCCCAGCTGGCCGTCGGGAAGCCATGGATCAGCAATAGTGGCTCACCCTGCCCGGCCGTCCAGTAACGGATCGGCTGACCACGGAAGACAAACGACTGGCTGCGTTTGCGCCAGGCACTCAGAGGAATCTCGGCGAGAGGCATTAGAGTTTATACCCCGGGTCTTGTTTATCGAGTTTGCGCAGCAGCGCTGGCCAGGCCAGCGCGCCGCCCATGCCTTGAGCACTTTTGGTGACGCCGGCGATCATCGCCTTGGCGCCTGCCAGAATCTGCGGTTCGATGGCGATCAGTTCGGCACCGCCGGTCTGCGCCATGACCTGGATGTCACAGGCTCGCTGGAAGGTGAACATCATCAGGAACGTGTCGGCGATGGTGCCACCACAAGTCAGCAGACCGTGGTTGTGCAGCATCAGGAAATTGCAGTCGCCCAAGTCTGCCTGTAATCGCGCCTTCTCCTCATGATTGAGGGCCACGCCTTCGTAGGCGTGAAAGGCCAGGCTCGACAGCACGAACAACGATTGCTGACTGATCGGCAGCACGCCCTGCCTCTGAGCCGACACCGCGACACCGGAAGCGGTGTGGGTATGCAGCACGCAGGTCACATCATGGCGCACTTCGTGGACGGCGCTGTGGATGGTGTAGCCGGCGGGATTGATTTCGTAGGGGCTGTCCATGAGCTTGTTGCCGGCCTGGTCGACCTTCACCAGACTGGACGCGGTGATCTCATGGAACATCATCCCGAACGGATTGATCAGGAAATCTTCGGTGCCCGGCACCTTGGCCGAGATGTGGGTGAAGATCAGATCGTCCCAGCCATGCAGGGCGACCAGTCGATAGCAGGCGGCGAGATCGACCCGGGTCTGCCACTCCGCGGCGCTGACCTGATCTTTGACATTCAAGGAGGAAGGGACGGGGGCTACGCTCACTGTATGCACCTCTGTTTTTGTTTTTTTCGGCAGGTGTCAGCAGTCTAGTCAGCCCCGGGGTTTCGCGTAGTTGCATTGGCAGCCAGCTTGATGACTGAGCGAGTCAGCTGCGCAAACTGCTTGGATCCATGTCAAAGCAACGACGCCAACAAAGGTGCGGCGAACAGATTGAGTAGCCCGGTGAGCACCATCACCAGCCCCGCCACCGAACCTTCTTCGCCACCCACTTCATGGGCGCGACTGACGCCCGCACCATGGGCGCCGACGCCAAACAAAGCGCCACGTGCCAGGGCGCTGCGCAGTGGCAGCCACTTGAGCAATACCCCGCCGAGCATTGCGCCGAAGACCCCGGTGAACATCACGAACACGGCCGTCAATTCAGGCACCCCGCCGAGATCCTGCGCCAGCGGCATGGCAAACGGTGTGGTGATCGAGCGCGGCACCAGCGACAGCGTCACCGAACTGTCCAGCGCCAATGCCCTGGCCAGACCGAACGAGGTAGCAATCGATGCGGCACTGCCGGCCAGCATGCCCAGCAACAACGCCGACCAGTGCCGCACCAGCAGACGTCGCTGTTGCCAGATCGGCACCGCAAACGCGACGGTGACCGGGCCGAGCACCAGCATCAGCCAGTGGGTGTTGCTGGAGTATTCTGCATAAGCGGTATGCAACGGCACCGCGAGCGCCAACAGCAACGCGGGGACCAGAATCAGTGGTGACAGCAGGTACCGCCCGGTACGGCGATACAGCCAGCGACTGAACAGGTAGGCCAGCAAGGTGAACGCCAGCCAGAACATCGGCATCAGTTCAAGCTTCATGGGACCGCCTCAGGCGCACGGCCACCTCAACGGTGAACGCCGTCACCAGCATCACCATCAGCGTGCTGGCGGCGATCACCAGCAAGATCCGCCAGCCGTCGTCACGCAACAAGGCGCCGTAATCCAGCAGGCTCATCAGCGCCGGAATGAAGAACAGCAGCATCTCGGCCATCAGCAATCCCGCGCCCATTTGCAACGCCGCCGGCTTGACCCAGCCGAATGCAAACGCCAGCAGCAACAGTGCCATGCCGATCACGCCGCCGGGGATCGGCCAGGCCAGCCATGCGGCCAACTGGCAGCCGAGCAGGTAGAGACCGAGCAGCACGGCCAGTTCAGCCAGCAAGCGAGAGAGGTATTTGAGGGTCGAGGCTTTCATCGGTGGGCTCCTTTCAGGTGCCCATTTTACGAAGCCGACTGCCATCTCCGAAGCGAATTGTTAGACTCAAAGCCATTCCAATCTGGAATCAGGCCATGGAATTCAAACAGCTCAAAAGCTTCGTCGAAGTCATGCATCAGGGTGGTTTCACCCAGGCGGCGAAAACCCTGCACATCAGTCAGTCCGCCGTGAGCAAGCAGATCGCCCAGCTCGAACAGAGCCTCGGCACTCCGCTGCTCGATCGCCTGGGCTCGCAGTTGCGCCTGACCGCCGCCGGCAGCGTGGTGCTGCAACGGGCCGAAGGCATGCTGCGCTTGCGCGATGAATTGCTCACGGAACTGGATGATCTCAGTCATCTGGCACGGGGCGAGTTACGCCTCGGCTTGCCCTTGCTGGGCAGCGATGCGCTGTTCGCCGGGTTGTTCGCCGAATACCGACGGCGTTACCCGAACATCAGCGTGCAATTGCTCGAAGGCGGCAGTCGCCATATCGAACAAGCCGTGTTGAGCGGTGAACTGGAGTTGGGCGGCAGTCTGCTGCCGAAAGATCCGCAGTTCGATTTTCAGCCGTTCTGCGATGAACCGCTTGATGCGCTGCTGCCGGTGGATCACCCGTTGGCGACGAAAGGTGAAGTCGGTCTGGAGGAACTGGCCGACACGCCGTTCTGCTGTATCAGCGCAGTTTCGTGCTCAATGACCGTTTGCTTCAGGCGTGCCAGCAGATGGGCTTCACCCCGAAGGAAGGTGGCCGTAGCGGTCAGGCGGACTTTCTCGCGGCACTGGTGGCCGCCGGGCAAGGCGTGGTGCTGCTGCCCAGCGTGGTGGCCCGCGGGCTGGTGCGGCCAGGCGTGGTGCGCCTGACCTTGAACGCGCCGGACTACCTGCGCTGGGACATCGCCTTCATCTGGCGCCGGGGCGCCTATCTGTCGAAGGCTGCGCAGGCCTGGCTCGCGCTGCTGCGCGAACGCGGGATCAGCCTTTGAGCGTGGCGATCAACTGCTCGATCCATGGCTCTGCGTCGGTTTCCGGGGTGACGCTTTCGCTGGCGTCGATGCGCAGCATGTCCTGCACTTCACGCACGCCCAGCTCACCGAACAATTCACGCATCTGCTCGCCACCGCCGCAGAACGTGTCGCCGTAACTGGCGTCGCCCAAGGCGATCACCGCGCCAGGCAAACCGCGCCAGGCAGCCGGCAACTGGTCGCGAATGCTTGAATACAGCGGTTGCAGGTTGTCCGGCAACTCGCCCATGCCGGTGGTCGAAGTCACGGCGAGCAACGCCTCGGGGCCAAAGCCCTGGAGATCGGCAAGGCTGGCGCGCGAGTTGTAGAAGGTTTCAAAACCGGCGGCTTTCAGCAGGCTTTGCGCGTGGCGAGCGACTTCTTCGGCCGTGCCGTACACCGAGCCGGAGAGGATGGCGACTTTCATCAATCTGATCCTGAAACTGAAAAAAAGAGCGGCGATAGTAACAGCCACCGGCGCAATGTTGCGATTGGCTCTCGATAAGCGCTGATGGCCAGTAGACAGCGCCGATTGATCTTCTAGAATGCCAGCCACCGACAACCTTGAAGGGATTCAAAGATGATCAATGCCAGCCTGCTGCAGATGGTGATCAACGCGTCGAACGATGGAATCGTGGTGGCCGAGCGAGAAGGCAAGGAAGACAACATCCTGATTTACGTGAACCCGGCTTTCGAACGCCTGACGGGTTACACCAGTGAAGAGATCCTGTATCAGGATTGCCGTTTTCTGCAGGCCGGAGACCGGAACCAGGAAAATCTGCCGCTGATCCGCGAAGCTTTGCGCAGTAACGGTTCGTGTCGGGAAATCATCCGTAACTATCGCAAGGACGGCACGCCGTTCTGGAATGAGCTGTCGCTGTCGACGGTAAAAAACGCTGATGACGGACAGACTTACTTCGTCGGAGTGCAAAAGGACGTGACCGTGCAGGTCAAGGCACAGCAACGGGTTGCGCAGTTGGAAGCCCAGGTCGCGGCACTCGAAGCCGAGCTTGCTGCCCTGAAAGCGACGAACGGCGCAAACAAAACTACGAACTAAGTGTCATTAACTACAATCACCAATGACTTTGTAATTATTTATTTCGAGTTAGCCATGCAACGCGACGCCCTCCTGACCCAGGATGAGCTGGATTTCATCCAGACCATGCAACACAACCCGCAGCTCAATGTGCGGGATGCGACGTCGAGTCTGCTGGTCAATGGTGGTTCGCAGATCCGTGATCTGCTCACGCGCCTGGCGGCCCATGAGCAAGTCACCATCCAGGCCAACTTCGAAAACCAGCAGATGACCTTTCCGCTGCATCTGGTGGAAGACGAATTCCATGCCCTGCATTTGCGCCTGGGTGTGCCAAGCATTTATGAAGACGGGCCGATGGTTCGCCCATGGCGTCTGGCCCTTGTAGAACCGGTAGCGCTGGAGAATGCCAAGGGCCAACCGGGCATGCTCTGGGTCCACGAGGTTTCGCATAAAGGCGTGTTGCTGGAAGTGCGCAACAAGACCAAGCCACCGAAGCATTTCGCCCTGTGGTTCAGCCCTTCAGGCTATGAGCGGATTTCCCTGCGCGGCACTTTCGAACGGGAAACGGAGAGCGGTTTCTTCGCCTACGACCTGAGCCAGAGCGACGCCGACGAAACCGAGCGCCTGCGCCAGTTCATCCTTCAGCAACATCGCCTGACCCACCCTGCCCTGCACACCTGAACCTCAGGTATCCAGCGTCCCCGCGAGAAACTGGTTCAAGCGCTGGCGCATGGTTGACCCTTCATTGCCCAGACAGCCCACCGATGATCCGGCCAGGCTGTCCTGCGCCAGATCCGACGCATCGCCCGCCAGCATCAGCTGACAATCCAGGCTCAGGGCCAGGCGGTTCAGACGCCGGGGCAATTCGACAGTCGGAGCGTGATTGGAAAACAGCACCAGCGCCTGGGGTTTGATCTTTTCGCAAACCAGTGTCAGCTCATCGAACGGCTGGCCGGTGGTCAACACCCGAACGCCTGCATCGTTGCCACTGAGAAACAGTGCCGCCACCAGCAGCTCGAGCTCGCGGCATTGCCCGGCCAGGGCACTGACAATCACCTTGCGCGGATGCGAGCCACGCAACACAACGATGCGCTGCAGTACCCGCGCCCTCAGGAAACCGTCGAGGAACAGCCACTCGCTGGTTTGCCCGAATGAGTCCTGGCGCTGCAACAGCTGCAGCCACAGCGGCATCAGGATGTCCTGGAACACCACAGGCAGCGTGTAGGAAGAGAAAATCTGCCCGTAGACCCGATCCAGTTCCTGGTCATCGAACGAACTGACCGCTCGCTGAACCTGCTCCTGCCATTGCAGGTAGTCGGCCTGCACCAGGTCATCGGTAATGATGTGTGCCAACGCCTTCATCGGCTCGGTCTTGGCGAGGATCCTGCCGACCTTGCTCACAGAGACACCACGATCGATCCAGTCAACGATGCTGCGAACGCGCTCGATATCGGTCATCGAATACAACCGGTGCCCACTTTCGGTGCGTGTCGGCTGGATCAGACCATAACGCCGCTCCCATGCACGCAGCGTGACCGGATTGACGCCGGTCAGCCGTGCCACCTCGCGTATGGGGAAAAGCTCCTCGCGCTCAAGCGCAACAGAGGCCTGCGAGGCAAGGCGAACGTCAGTAATGACAGGCATGTGTGCGGACACGTCCTTGTTGGCGTAGTTGGATCCCATTCTACCTCTGAAGCCCCATTCCGATTCAAGCGATGAAATGGGACGAACGTCTCTGGTTTCGTCACAATAATCAGGAATAATCCTTGCTTGTCGAAAGCGCAGCCCTCTACCCCGGTGCTGCGTCAGGCGAAGTTCCTACCCGGAGCGACGCATATGCAATTCGGAGATACACAATGTCTACTTCCCCCGTCACGCTGATGGTCGCACGTCGTGTTGCTGCAGGTCGCTATCAGGAAATGATGGCCTGGCTGCGCGAAGGTGAACAACTGGCCACCGATTTCCCCGGTTATCTCGGTTCCGGCGTCCTGGCGCCGCCTCCCGGCGATAACGAGTTCCAGATCATTTTCCGCTTTGTCGACGAACAGACCCTGCATGCCTGGGAGCACTCTGCATCGCGCACCGCGTGGCTGTCCCGTGGCAGTGATCTGTTCGCCCATCCGAAGGAGCATCGGGTCAGCGGCATCGAAGGCTGGTTTGGCGCAGCAGGCGTCCGCCCACCGCGCTGGAAACAGGCCGTAGCCATCTGGCTGGCGTTCTTTCCGGTGTCGCTGCTGTTCAACTTCGTGCTGGGCCCGCTGCTCGGTGAGATGAGCCTGTTGCCCCGCGTATTCATCAGCACGCTGTGCCTGACACCGTTGATGGTCTATTTCTTCATCCCGCTGTCGACACGTCTGCTGACCGGCTGGCTCAACGGCGCCCCGGCCCGCCCATTGCCCGGTGCGGCGCCCGCGCAAAATCGCTGAAACCATCGCTCGCGTCGCTGTTATAGTTTTTACACTGACCTCGACGCGAGCCGTTCATGACCCTTTCCACAGCCCCCATTCTCATCACTGGCGCCGGCCAGCGCGTCGGGCTGCATTGCGCGCAGCGACTGCTGGAAGACGGCCACCGGGTCCTCTTCACCTACCGCAGCGAACGTGCGGGGGTGAAAATGTTAAGGGATCTGGGGGCCATTGGCGTATTCGCGGACTTTTCCAGCGAGATCTCGATCCTCGCTTTCATCGCTGAACTGAAGACCCACACCGACAGCCTGCGGGCCATCGTGCACAACGCCTCCGAATGGCTGGCGGAAAACGGCGACGGTGAAGCCGAAGCCTTCACCCGCATGTACAACATCCACATGCTGGCGCCGTACCTGATCAACCTGCATTGCGCTGATCTGCTGCAACGGTCGAGCCCCGCCGACATCATCCACATCAGCGACGACGTCACGCGCAAGGGCAGCAGCAAACACATCGGATACTGCGCCAGCAAGGCCGGGCTCGACAGCCTCACGCTGTCCTTTGCCGCGCGCTACGCGCCGTCAATCAAGGTCAACGGCATTGCACCGGCCCTGCTATTGTTCAATCCCGACGACGACGCAGCATACCGTGCCAAGGCGCTGGCCAAGTCCGCGCTGGGTATCGAGCCGGGCAGCGAAGTGATCTATCAGAGCCTGCGTTATCTGCTCGACAACCCTTATGTCACCGGCACCACCCTGACCGTCAACGGCGGGCGGCACGTCAAGTAATACGCCCCCGCGAGGATGCTCCATGACCCGTTCCCTGCCCGAAAACTACCGCGAGATACTGATCGGCCTTGGTGAAGATCCTGACCGAGAAGGCTTGCTCGACACACCGGTGCGCGCGGCCAAGGCCATGCAGTATCTGTGTCACGGCTATGAACAGAGCGTCGACGAGATCGTCAATGGTGCGTTGTTCGCGTCCGACAGCGACGAGATGATCATCGTCGCCGACATCGAGCTGTACTCGTTGTGCGAACATCACCTGCTGCCCTTCATCGGCAAGGCCCATGTGGCTTATATTCCGACGGGCAAGGTGCTGGGGCTGTCGAAGATCGCGCGACTGGTGGACATGTTCGCCCGCCGCCTGCAGATCCAGGAAAACCTCACCCGCCAGATCGCCGAAGCGGTCCAGCAAGTCACCGATGCCGCCGGTGTCGCGGTGGTCATCGAAGCCCGACACATGTGCATGATGATGCGCGGTGTCGAGAAACAGAATTCGACCATGAACACCTCGGTCATGCTCGGCGCCTTCCGCGAGTCGAGCAACACCCGCCAGGAGTTCCTGCAATTGATTGGACGGAGCAAGTAAATGCCACAACTTCAACCGGGAATGGCGCGCATCCGGGTCAAGGATCTGCGCTTGCGCACCTTTATCGGGATCAACGAGGACGAAATCCTCAACAAGCAGGATGTGCTGATCAACCTGACCATCCTGTACGCCGCACAGGAAGCGGTACGAGACAACGACATCGACCACGCGCTGAACTACCGCACCATCACCAAGGCGATCATCGCCCACGTGGAGGGCAACCGTTTCGCACTGCTCGAACGCCTGACCCAGGAGCTGCTGGATCTGGTGATGACCAACGAATCGGTGCTGTACGCCGAGGTCGAAGTCGACAAGCCGCACGCGTTGCGTTTTGCCGAGTCGGTGTCGATCACCCTCGCCGCCAGCCGCTGAGTGCGTCTGGCGCTCCGGGCGTCAGACTTTTATCATCCGCGCCACGATTTGACTGCACAGAGCCCATCATGACCGAGCAACAACGCCTCGAACTCGAAGCCGCCGCCTTCCGCCGGCTGGTCACCCACCTGGACAGCCGCAAGGATGTGCAGAACATCGACCTGATGAACCTCTCCGGGTTCTGCCGCAATTGCCTGTCGAAGTGGTACAAGGCCGCCGCCGACGAGCGCCAGATCGACGTCAGCCTCGACGATGCCCGGGAAGTGGTTTACGGCATGCCGTACGCCGAGTGGAAAGCCCAATATCAGCAAGAAGCAAGCGCCGAACAACAAGCGGCGTTCGCCAAAGGAAAACCCAATGAGTGATCTGAACACCCTGCGCGCCAGCCTCAAGAGCGGCGAACACGTTTTTGCCGACACCCTGGCGTTCATCGCCGCCGGTTACGACTACCAGCCTCAGGCGTTCAACAACGGCGGCGTGGAAAACGCCGCCGGGCAGAACGAAGGTTCGTGCAAGACTCTGGGTCTGGCGCTGCTGGAAGGCTTGAGCGATGAAGAAGCGCTGCTGGCGTTCGGCGAACACTACCGTTCGGTCGTGGCAACGCCTGAAGGCAGCGATCACGGCAATATCCGTGCGCTGATCAACCACGGTCTGGCCAGTGTGAAGTTCGACGCGCAGCCGCTGACCCGCCGCTGATTCCCGAGCGAATCGCAGGTACAAAAAAACCGGCCAATTGGCCGGTTTTTTTATGTCTGCGATCTTAGAACGAAGCGTTCTGCAGATCGTCCAGGTAACGCTCGGTGTCCAGTGCCGCCATGCAGCCGGCGCCGGCCGAGGTGATGGCCTGACGGTAAACGTGGTCGGCCACGTCACCGGCGGCGAAGATGCCTTCGACGCTGGTCGCGGTGGCGTTGCCTTCACGGCCGCCCTGAACGACGAGGTAGCCGTCTTTCAGCTCCAGCTGACCTTCGAACAGCGAGGTGTTCGGGGTGTGGCCGATCGCGATGAACACGCCGTCGACCTTGATTTCGTCGAAGCTGCCGTCGTTGTTCTTCAGACGCGCACCGGTCACGCCCATCTTGTCGCCCAGCACTTCGTCCAGGGTTGCGTTCAGTTTCAGCTCGATCTTGCCTTCGGCCACACGGGCGTTGAGCTTGTCGATCAGGATCTTCTCGGCGCGGAAGGTTTCGCGACGGTGGATCAGGGTGACCTTGCTGGCGATGTTGGCCAGGTACAGGGCTTCTTCGACAGCGGTGTTGCCGCCACCGACCACGGCAACCGGCTTGTTGCGATAGAAGAAACCGTCGCAGGTCGCGCAGGCCGAAACGCCTTTGCCCATGAACGCCTCTTCCGACGGCAGGCCCAGGTAACGAGCGCTGGCGCCGGTGGCGATGATCAGGGCGTCGCAGGTGTAGGTGCCGCTGTCGCCGGTCAGGCTGTACGGTTTGGAAGCGAAGTCCACGGCGTTGATGTGATCGAAGACGATCTCGGTTTCAAAACGCTCGGCGTGCTCGCGCATGCGCTCCATCAGCACCGGACCGGTCAGGCCGTGGACGTCGCCCGGCCAGTTGTCGACTTCGGTGGTGGTGGTCAGTTGACCGCCGGCCTGCATGCCGGTGATCAGCAGCGGCTTGAGGTTGGCACGGGCAGCGTAGACAGCAGCGCTGTAACCGGCAGGGCCGGAACCGAGAATGATCACTCGCGAATGACGGACTTCAGACATGAACCTGTCTCCTGTTGACCGGCCGATACATCAGGCGCGGACGCCGGACTGCCGGCGAGAATAAAAAAGGACTGTGGATAACCTTGGGGAAGGCGTGAGCTCGACAGTCCTGTAAAAAGTTGGGTGCAGCGTATCGAGGGGGGCAAGATTAAGGAAATACGGTTTAACAATCCAGCTCATAGGTGGTCTCTATGCCGACACACTGACGAGATGGACGTCTTTGTTACAGTGAATGTCGATCCCGCTGCCGCGCTTTCACAGCTTATGCAAAGTCGGTAAGGTCGGCGCGTTTTCCCTTGCTCGGAGCACCCTATGCCCGCCCCTGTTCTCTCCGGCCCGCAATACCTGCGCGAAGGCCTGAAACTGGTCCTCAGTCCTGGCCTGCGCCTGTTCGTGCTGCTGCCACTGGCGATCAACCTGGTGCTGTTCGTCGGATTGATCTATTTCGCCGGACACCAGTTCAGCCTGTGGGTCGATTCCCTGATGCCGTCGCTCCCCGACTGGCTGAGTTTCCTGAGCTACATCCTGTGGCCGCTGTTCGTGGTGCTGGTGGCGTTGATGGTGTTCTTCACTTTCACCATGCTGGCTAACGTGATCGCGGCGCCGTTCAACGGTTTTCTCGCGGAAAAAGTCGAAGTCGTGGTGCGCGGCACCGACGACTTCCCGGCCTTCAGTTGGGGTGAACTGATCGCGATGATCCCGCGCACCCTCGCCCGTGAAATGCGCAAACTGGGCTACTTCCTGCCCCGGGCCATCGGCCTGTTCATCCTGTCGTTCATCCCGATGGTAAACATTATCGCTGCGCCGCTGTGGCTGCTATTCGGCGTATGGATGATGGCGATCCAGTACATCGACTACCCGGCGGACAACCATAAACTGGGCTGGAGCGAGATGCTCGCCTGGCTGCGCCAGAAACGCTGGCAGAGCATGAGCTTCGGCGGGATCGTCTATCTGGCGTTGCTGATCCCGGTGGTGAACATCCTGATGATGCCCGCTGCCGTGGCCGGGGCGACCTTGTTCTGGGTGCGCGAGCGCGGTGCCGAAAACCTCGTGACACAACGCTGAGCGCACGTCACAAATCCATCATCCGAACGTCACAAGCGCGACATGGCCTCAGCCGACACTGAGGCCATGACGACAGCTCTACACATCACCCTGATCAGCGAAACCTTCCCACCGGAAATCAACGGCGTGGCCAATACCCTTGGCCGCTTGTGCGACGGTTTACGCGCGCGCGGGCATCGGGTAGAGCTGGTGCGGCCGCGTCAGGGTGACGATCCGCAGCGTAGTGAAGACGACGCGCTGTTGTTGTGCCGGGGCTGGCCGCTGCCGGGTTATCCGGGGTTGCAGTGGGGTCAGTCGTCGATGCACAAGTTGCTGCGGCGCTGGACACGCCAGCGCCCGGACGTGCTGTACATCGCCACCGAAGGCCCGCTCGGGCTGTCGGCACTGCGCGCGGCGCGTCGTCTGGGCATCGCCGTGGTCAGCGGCTTCCACACCAATTTCCAGCAGTACACCAATCAGTACGGTCTCGGCCTGCTGACGCGTTTGCTGACGCATTATCTGCGCTGGTTCCACAATCGTTCGGCGCTGACCCTGGTGCCGAGCGTCAGCCAGCGACTGGAACTGGAACGGCGGCATTTCGATCGTCTGGCGCTGCTGTCACGAGGGGTCGACAGTCAGTTGTTCCACCCGACCAAACGCCTGAACGCCTTGCGTGAGCAATGGGGATTGAGTGAGCAGGACATCGCCGTGATTCACGTAGGACGCCTGGCGCCGGAAAAAAATCTTGGTCTGCTCAAACGCTGCTTCGACAAGCTCGCCAGCGCGTACCCGCAACGCAATCTGAAACTGATCATCGTCGGCGACGGGCCGCAACGGGTGGCCCTGGAAAAGGAATTGCCCGACGCGATTTTCTGCGGCTCCCAACGCGGCGAAGCATTGGCGGCGCATTACGCGTCCGGCGATCTGTTCCTGTTTCCGAGCATGACCGAAACCTTCGGCAACGTCGTTCTGGAAGCTCTGGCATCAGGTCTTGGCGTGGTGGCCTACGATCAGGCGGCCGCTGCGCAGCACATTCGCCACGGCTACAACGGCGTGTTGGCAATGCCAGGGGATGAAGAAGCGTTTTGCGATGCAGCGCAGTGGCTGCTGGAAGAGGATGAGACCTTGCGCTGCGTCAGATTGAATGCCCGCCAGCATGCCAGTCGTCAAGGCTGGGCGGCGATCATCGAGCAGTTTGAACACCATTTGCAGGGAGCTTGCCGCGACCTGCGCGACAAGCCCCCCACTGCAATCAAACCAGCGTCATCAACGCCTCACGGCTGAACGGCAGAATGTCCTGCTCGCGGCCTTCGCGCACTTTCTGCGCCCAGTCCGGATCCACCAGCAGCGCACGGCCCACGGCCACCAGATCGAACTCATCATTGTTCAGACGCTCCAGCAGCTTTTCCAGACTGGCCGGTTGCGCCACCTTGTCGGTGTTGACCATGAACTGCAGGAATTCGCCATCGAGGCCGACGCTGCCGACGGTGATGGTCGGTTTGCCGGTCAGCTTGCGGGTCCAGCCCGCCAGGTTCAGTTCGGAACCGTCGAATTCCGGATCCCAGAAGCGGCGTGTCGAGCAGTGGAAAATATCCACGCCCGCGTCGGACAGCGGTTTGAGGAACTCGCCCAGCGCCTCCGGGGTTTGCACCAGGCGCGCGGTGTAGTCCTGCTGCTTCCACTGCGAGAAGCGGAAGATGATCGGGAAACCTTCGCCTACGGCAGCGCGCACGGCCTGGATCAGCTCGATGGCGAAACGCGACCGGTTGGCCAGACTGCCGCCGTATTCGTCGGTGCGCTGGTTGCTGCCTTCCCAGAAGAACTGGTCGATCAGGTAACCGTGGGCGCCGTGGATTTCCACGCCGTCCATGCCGATGCTCTTGGCATCTTTGGCGGCCTGGGCGAAGGCCGCGATCACGTCCCGGATGTCTTGCTTGGTCATACCGTGCACCACGACCTGACCGTCCTTGAGTTTCTCGGTCGGGCCATAACCCGGGACGCTGGCATCCGGCTCGGTACCGATACGACGAACGCTGCCGACGTGCCACAGTTGCGGGACAATCTTGCCGCCCTCAGCGTGCACCGCGTCGACGACTTTCTTCCAGCCGGCCAGTGCCGCTTCGCCGAAGAACTGCGGCACATTCGGGTAGCCGTTGGAGGCCTGGTGGCCGACGGTGGTGCCCTCGGTGATGATCAGGCCGACACCGGCCGCCGCACGACGACGGTAGTACTCGATCACTTTGGAGTTGGGCACGCCACCCGGAGAGAACGAACGGGTCATCGGCGCCATGACCACGCGGGTCGGCAGTTCGAGGGCACCGAGCTGGAACGGTTTGAACAAGGCTTGAACAGGCATGGGAGGCTCCACGAAAAATTGATCGGCGGGCATTGAATTCATATGACGGCGATAATATGCGCAGTTCCAACAGTGTCATAGCACTATTGATCTGAATGATTAAGGGTCAAAAGGCAGGCAAAAAAAATCGCAGCTCGATGGCTGCGATTTTCGCGTTTCAGCTCAGGGCTTTTTCAATCGCCGTGATCACCGAAGGATCATCCGGCGCCGTGCGCGGCGAGAAACGCGCCAGTACGCGACCGTCCTTGCCGAGCAGGAATTTCTCGAAATTCCAGGTGATGTCGCCGGGAAACTCGGCGCCCTCGCCCGCCAGCAGACGGTAGAGCTGATGACGATCGTGGCCGTTGACCTCGAGCTTTTTCGACAACGGAAAACTCACGCCATAGTTGAGGCTGCAGAATTCCTGAATCTCCTGCTCGCTGCCCGGTTCCTGACCGGCAAACTGGTTGCACGGCAGGCCCAGCACGCTGAAGCCTTTGCCCTTGTATTGCTGATAGAGGTTTTCCAGCGCCGCGTACTGTGGGGTCAAGCCGCATTTGGAGGCGACGTTGACCACCAGCACGACTTGGCCCTTGAAGGGTGCCAGCGGTAGCTCCTGACCATCCAGGGCTGTCAACTTAAGGTCGTGAAAAGCACTCATGACGAACTCCAGATTCCCGTGTTCTACTCGAAACAGCCACTTGGAGAGACTACCAAGGACAGCCGCGGACTAAAAAGGCGCCCTCGGGCGCCTCTCCAGTTCTCTGAGCTTAGCGCAGAAAATCAGTGGTGATGGCCACCTTCGCCATGGACGTGACCATGAGCGACTTCTTCCTGGCTGGCGTCACGGATGGCAACGACCTTCACTTTGAAGTTCAGGCGCTGACCGGCCAGCGGGTGGTTGCCGTCGACAGTGACGTCGTCGCCGTCCAGGTCACGGATGGTGACGATCTGCATCTGGCCGTCCGGCGCCGAAGCGTGGAACTGCATGCCGACTTCCAGCTCGTCGACGCCTTCGAACATGCTGCGGCTCAGGGTGCTGACCAGTTCGGCCGAGTACTCGCCGTAGGCATCTTCCGGCTCGACGGAAACTTCCAGCTCGTTGCCGACTTCTTTGCCTTCCAGGGCTTTTTCCAGGCCCGGGATGATGTTGCCTGCGCCATGCAGGTAAACCAGCGGAGCGCCGCCGGCGGAGCTGTCGATGACCTCACCAGCGTCGTTGGTCAGGGTATAGTCGATGGAGACAGCCTTATTGGCGGCGATCAGCATGGGGCGAGACCTTTTGCATAAGAATATAGAAAGGCCAAGTTTAGCGAAGCAATCGCTCGAAAGCGAACACAACCCTGACAAACGGGATTCGACGATCACAGGCTTCCATCAGGACGAGGACGGTCACTGGGTGGCCGAGCTCTCCTGCGGCCACACCCAGCATCTGCGCCACCAGCCGCCGTGGCAGTCGCGGGCATGGGTGCTGGATGCAACGCAACGTATTGAAAAAATAGGCCAACCCTTTGCTTGCGGTTGGTGCGCTCAAGGCGCGGTTAGCGCTAACCTTGACGCCTGAAAAACCGGTGGAAGGCCAGCCATAGGCCCACGCCCTTGCCATGCACCCTTAGAGAATCCGCATGCAAACTTTTTTTATCGCGCCCACCGATTTTGGTGTGGGTCTGACCTCCATCAGCCTCGGGCTGGTGCGGACGCTGGAACGGGCCGGGCTGAAAGTCGGCTTCTTCAAACCGATTGCCCAGCCGCATCCGGGTGATACCGGCCCTGAGCGTTCCACCGAACTGGTGGCCCGCACCCATGGCCTGAAACCGCCGCAGCCACTGGGTCTGGCTCACGTCGAGCGGATGCTTGGCGACGGTCAGCTCGACGAGTTGCTCGAAGAAATCATCGCGCTCTACCAGCAGGCCGCCATCGGCAAGGACGTGCTGGTCGTCGAAGGTATGGTGCCGACTCGCAGCGCCAGCTATGCCGCGCGGGTCAACCTGCACCTGGCCAAGAGCCTGGATGCCGAGGTGATCCTGGTTTCGGCGCCGGAAAACGAAGTACTCACCGAACTGTCCGGCCGCGTCGAGTTGCAGGCGCAACTGTTCGGCGGACCGAAAGACCCGAAAGTCCTCGGCGTGATCCTCAACAAGGTCAAGACCGACGAAAGCATGGACGCCTTCGCAGCGCGCCTGAAAGAGCATTCGCCGTTGCTGCGCAGCGGTGATTTCCGCCTGCTCGGCTGCATTCCGTTCCAGCCGGAACTCAACGCCCCACGCACCCGCGACGTCGCCGACCTGATGGGCGCCCAGGTGCTCAACGCCGGCGACTACGAAACCCGGCGCATGACCAGGACCATCATTTGCGCGCGCACCATGCGCAACACCGTGGATCTGCTCAAGCCCGGCGTGCTGGTGGTGACCCCCGGCGACCGCGACGACATCATCCTCGCCGTCAGCCTCGCCGCGATCAACGGCGTACCGCTGGCCGGCTTGCTGCTGACCAGCGACACCCTGCCGGATCCACGCATCATGGACCTGTGCCGTGGCGCATTGCAGGCCGGTCTGCCGGTGTTGTCGGTGAGCACCGGCTCCTATGACACCGCCAACCTGCTCAACGGCCTGAACAAGGAAATCCCCGTCGATGACCGCGAACGCGCGGAGATCATCACCGATTTCGTCGCCAGTCATCTGGATGCCAAGTGGTTGCATCAGCGCTGCGGCACGCCGCGGGAAATGCGCCTGTCGCCGGCCGTATTCCGTTATCAATTGATTCAACGCGCGCAGGCCGCCAACAAGCGCATCGTCTTGCCCGAAGGCAGCGAACCGTTCACCGTGCAAGCGGCGGCGATCTGTCAGGAACGCGGAATCGCCCGTTGTGTGTTGCTGGCCAAACCGGCAGACGTCGAAGCCGTCGCCCGGGCCCAGGGCATCGTGTTGCCGCCGGGGCTGGAAATCCTCGATCCGGATCTGATTCGCGAGCGCTACGTCGAACCGATGGTGGCCTTGCGCAAGAGCAAGAGTCTCAACGCGCCGATGGCCGAGCAGCAGCTGGAAGACACCGTTGTGATCGGCACCATGATGCTGGCGCTGGATGAGGTCGACGGGCTGGTTTCCGGCGTCATCAACACCACCGCCAACACCATCCGCCCGGCCCTGCAATTGATCAAGACGGCGCCGGGCTGCACCCTGGTGTCGTCGGTGTTCTTCATGCTGTTCCCCGAAGAAGTGCTGGTCTATGGCGACTGCGTGATGAACCCGCACCCGAGCGCCGCCGAGCTGGCGGAGATTGCCCTGCAAAGCGCCGATTCGGCCGCCGCGTTCGGCATCACTCCGCGCGTGGCGATGATCAGCTACTCCAGCGGTGAATCCGCCACCGGCGAAGAAGTCGAGAAAGTCCGCGAAGCCACCCTGCTCGCCCACGAACAACAGCACTCGCTGCTGATCGACGGGCCATTGCAGTACGACGCCGCCGCCAACGAAACCGTGGCCCGGCAACTGGCGCCGAACAGCCAGGTCGCCGGCCGCGCCACGGTGTTCGTGTTCCCCGACCTGAACACCGGCAACACCACCCACAAAGCCGTGCAACGCAGCGCCGATTGCGTGAGCCTCGGCCCGATGCTGCAAGGCCTGCGCAAACCGGTGAACGACCTGCCGCGCGGCGCGCAGGTCGACGACATCGTCTACACCATTGCCCTGACTGCGATTCAGGCTGCCAACCGACCTCTGGATATCTGACCCGATGCTGGCTTTTCTCCCTGCCACCCTGCGCGGCGTGATCGCCGCGCTGCTGCTGGCGCTGAACACGATCCTGCTGTGCTCGTTCCTGTTTCTGGTCGCGCTGATCAAAGTGCTGCCGTTCGACCTCGCACGCCGCGCCTCGCGCTGGCTGATGAGCCACACCCACGAAGCCTGGATCAGCAACAACAAAGGCTGGATGAACCTGGTACGCCGCACCCGCTGGCACCTCAGCGGGCTGCAAGGCCTGGACTATCAACACTCGTACCTGATCACCAGCAACCATCAGAGCTGGGTCGACATCCTGGTGCTGCAATACGTGCTCAACCGTCGTATCCAGCCGCTGAAGTTCTTCCTAAAGCAGGAACTGATCTGGGTCCCGGTGATCGGCCTGGCATGGTGGACGCTGGGCTTTCCGTTCATGAAACGCTACTCGAAAGCCTACCTGGAGAAGCACCCGGAAAAGAAAGGCAAAGACCTGGAAACCACTCGCAAGACCTGCGCGAAATTCCGCGACAACCCGGTGGGCATCTTCAACTTTGTCGAGGGCACACGCTTCACCGAAGGCAAGCACGCACAGCAGCAATCGCCGTTCAAATACCTGCTCAAGCCCAAAGCCGGCGGCATCGCATTCGTGCTGGATGCGATGGGTGAACAACTGGAATCGATCGTCAACGTGACCATCCACTACCCGGGTGGACGTCCAGGCTTCTGGGACCTGCTGTGCGGCAACGTGCGGGACGTGGTGGTGCATTTTGAAGAACTGAAAATCCCGCCGCAGTTCATCGGCAAGAACTACGACCAGGACGGCGAATACCGCCTGCAATTCCAGGGCTGGATCAACCAGCTGTGGCAGGACAAGGATGCGTTGCTGGAGCAGATGCATCGCGAGTATCCGAACCAACGCTGATTACCCTGAAAGAGCCACGACAGAAACTGGCCGGCCGTCAGGCCGCCATCGTCAGCAGGCTGACTCCCACGGGAAAGCAAAAGCAGTTCGCCTCTCGCTTCCCACCACTCAACACGATGAGCGTTAGCTCAAGTACCGCTTTTGACGTACCGGCCCCGTCGGAAGGCTGAGTGGAGGGATTCATTCGGGGGGTGGGCGCGTAGCGCCGTTTGGCGAAGCCAAACACATCGAGAGGAGGTGCAGCGAAGCAAACCCTAGGCGATGCCCCCGGATGAATCCCGGAGCGAAGGAACACCGAGCCACAGCGAGGTGCCGAACGCCGGGGCCCAGCGTTTTGCTTACTTTTGGGCGTCTGCAAAAGTGAGTCGCTGTAAGAGCGAAACCGCCAGCGGCCCCCCCCGAAGAAACGGATATACACCCAAAACCCCAAGAGCATGGCCGGCCCAAAGGCCGCCACAGCCAGCAGACCAACCACAAAAGAAAAGCCCGCCGATGATCACTCATCGACGGGCTTTTTATTGGCAGCTAACGCTTAAATCGCGCCACGCTTACGCAACAGATCCATCACTTGCTTGACGCCTTCTTCCAGCGACAGCGACTGGGTATCGATCACCAGATCGGCATCCAGCGGCACGTCATACGGGAAAGACTCACCCGGAATGTTATCGCCACCGGCCGCGTACAACCCTTGCGGATCACGCTCGGCGCAAACAGTCGGCGAAGCCTGGACATAGACCGTCAGCAGACGCTCCTTGCCGATCAGCTCCCTGGCCTGTTCACGACCCTCAGCGCTCGGCGCCACAAACGCAGCAAGCGTCAACAGACCCGCTTCGTTGAACTGACGCGCCACATGCGCGGCACGACGCCAGTTCTCGGTGCGACCGGCGCGATCCTGCGGCAGACCTTTATTCAGGTCGTGACGCAGGTTCTGGCCGTCGAGTACAAACACCGCACGCCCCATGTCGAACAACTTACGCTCGACCGCGTAGGCCAGCGTGCTCTTGCCCGCGCCGGACAGGCCGCTGAACAGCACGGTCGCCGGTTGCTGACCGAAACGCTGGGCGCGCTCGGTGGTCGCGACATGAGCCAGTTTGCCGTGATGGGTGGCAGTGCCATGAGCCAGCGGCTGGGCGACGATCATGCCGGCGCCGACGGTGCCGTTGGTCAAACGATCGATGACGATGAACGCGCCGGTGGTGCGGTTGCTGTCGTAACCGTCGAGGGCGATCGGCGCATCGAGCGCGATCTTCACCTTGCCGATTTCGTTGAGCTGCAACGCGCTCGCCGGGCCTTCTTCGAGGGTGTTGACGTCGACCTTGTTGACGATGCTGGCGATGGAGCCCGGCACGTAACTGGTGGCGCGTTTGATGTCGTATTTCTTGCCCGGCAGCATCGGCTCTTCAGCCATCCACACCAACATCGCTTCAAAGCTGTCGGTCACCGGCGGAACGTTGTCGGCGTGTACCAGCAGGTCGCCACGGGAGATGTCGATCTCGTCTTCCATGGTCAACGTTACAGCTTGGCCAGGGCCGGCATGCTCCAGTTCACCTTCGAAGGTGACGATGGATTTCACGCGGCTGCTCTTGCCCGAAGGCAGGACCACGACTTCGTCGCCTTTCTTGACGATGCCGCTGGCCAGGGTGCCGGCGAAACCGCGGAAGTTCAGGTTCGGACGGTTGACGTACTGCACCGGGAAACGCAGATCGGTGAAGTTACGGTCGCCTGCCACTTCCACGGTCTCGAGGATTTCCATCAGCGACTGGCCGGTGTACCACGGCGAGCGCTCGGACTTGTTCACCACGTTGTCGCCTTTCAGGGCGGACATCGGCACGAAGTGCATGCTGGTCGGCTTCATCTTCAAGCCTTCGGCGAACTTCAGGTAGTCGGCCTTGATCGACTCGAACACGCCCTGATCGAAGCCCTTGAGGTCCATCTTGTTGATGGCGACAACGATGTGCTTGATGCCCAGCAACGAGGCGATGAAGCTGTGGCGACGGGTCTGGGTCTGCACGCCGTAACGGGCGTCGACCAGGATGATCGCCAGGTCACAGGTGGACGCACCGGTGGCCATGTTGCGGGTGTACTGCTCATGGCCGGGGGTGTCGGCGATGATGAACTTGCGCTTGGCGGTGGAGAAATAGCGGTAGGCGACATCGATGGTGATGCCCTGCTCACGCTCGGCCTGCAGACCGTCGACCAGCAATGCCAGGTCGATGTCGTCACCGGTGGTGCCGACTTTCTTCGAATCGCGGGTGATGGCTTCGAGGTGATCTTCGTAGATCATCTTCGAGTCGTGCAGCAGGCGCCCGATCAGGGTGCTCTTGCCGTCATCGACGTTACCGCAGGTCAAAAAGCGCAGCAGCTCTTTACGTTCGTGCTGGCCCAGGTAGGCGAGGATGTCCTCGCTGATCAAATCAGATGCGTGCGACATGACAGCCCCTTAGAAATAGCCTTGACGTTTCTTGTCTTCCATCGAGCCTGCGCCATCGTGGTCGATGACACGGCCCTGGCGCTCGGAAGTTCGCGTCAGGAGCATTTCCTGAATGATGTCCGTCAGGCTTTCGGCCTCGGACTCCACCGCGCCCGTCAACGGGTAGCAGCCAAGGGTACGGAAACGCACTTTCTTTTTGACGATGCGCGCCTTGTCCTCGTCGGACAGGTGCTCGAGGATGCGCTCGTCGTCGATCATGATCAGCGTGCCGTTCTTCTCGATCACTTCGCGTTCGGCGGCGAAATACAGCGGCACGATCGGGATGCCTTCGAGGTAGATGTACTGCCAGATGTCCAGTTCGGTCCAGTTCGACAGCGGGAACACACGAATGGATTCGCCCTTGTTGACCTTGCCGTTGTAGACGTTCCACAGCTCCGGACGCTGGTTCTTCGGATCCCAGCGGTGCTTGCTGTCACGGAACGAGTAGACGCGCTCCTTGGCGCGGGACTTCTCTTCATCGCGACGGGCACCGCCGAAGGCGGCGTCGAAACCATACTTGTCGAGCGCCTGCTTCAGACCCTCGGTCTTCATGATGTCGGTGTGTTTGGCGCTGCCGTGGGTAAACGGGTTGATGCCCTGCGCAACGCCATCCGGGTTGACGTGGGTGATCAGGTCCAGACCAAGCTCTTCGACCATCTTGTCGCGGAACTTGTACATCTCCTGGAATTTCCAGCGGGTGTCGACGTGCATCACCGGAAACGGCAGTTTGCCCGGGAAGAACGCCTTGCGTGCCAGATGCAGCATCACGGCGGAGTCTTTACCGATGGAGTACAGCATCACCGGGTTGTCGAACTCGGCGGCCACCTCGCGGATGATGTGGATGCTTTCCGCCTCCAGCTGTTTCAGATGCGTCAGTTTGTCGACCATGGCTACTCACGAAAGCTTTCTTATGAACGGCCAGCGGGCCGTGTTCGAGCGGGGAATCCTAGCACAGCGCCCTTCTTCTAATCAGGGCGCGGACTAGAACGAAAGAGCATATGAATATGCCCGCCCGTTCGGGTGCTTTCAGGGGAAAGTCAGATCGGATTCGGGCAGTCGATGAAGATGTGTTCCAGGGCAAACCGCTTCGCCAGATAATCGCCCAGCGCCTGCACGCCGTAGCGTTCGGTGGCATGGTGGCCGGCGGCGATGAAGCTGATATCGTTTTCCCGGGCACTGTGGAACGTCTGTTCGGACGCCTCGCCACTGATGAACAGATCGACGCCGGCAGCAATGGCGTTGTCGATGTAGCCCTGGCCGCCGCCGGTGCACCAGCCGACCCGACGGATCATCGCGCTACCTTCGACCAGAAGCGGTTCACGGCCCATGCGTTCCTGAACACGGCGGGCGAAATCCCGGGCGGTCACCGGTTCGTCCAGCGAGCCGACCAGCCCGACGATCTTCAGGTTGTCCGGGGCCAACGGCCCTTCGACTGTGATGTCGAGCTGCCGGGCCAGTTGCACGTTGTTGCCGACGTCCGGGTGCAGATCCAGCGGCAGGTGATAGGCCAGCAGACTGATGTCGTGCTTGAGCAGCGTCTTCAAGCGCCGCTGCTTCATGCCGGTGATGCACGGGTTCTCGCCCTTCCAGAAGTAACCGTGATGCACCAGCACCAGATCGGCCTCGGCTGCGACGGCGGCATCGAGCAATGCCTGGCTGGCAGTGACGCCGCTGACGATGCGCATCACCTGCGGGCGGCCCTCGACTTGCAGGCCGTTGGGGCAATAATCGGCAATTTTCGCACTGCCGAGGTAGCGGTCGGCTTCTTCGACCAGGGTACTGAGGGCAACGGCCATGAAAGACTCCTGAAAATCCCGTTCAGAGGCGCGCGCGGCCTCGTATAATGCGCGACATTATGGGCGGTCTGACCCCGCCTGCAACTTTTCCAGGACGTGCTTAATGCTCAAGGCGCTGCGTTTTTTCGGCTGGCCGCTGTTGGCCGGTGTGCTTATCGCTCTGTTGATTATTCAGCGTTACCCGCAGTGGGTCGGGCTTCCGAGCCTCGACGTCAACCTGCAACAGGCTCCGCAGACCACCAGCGTGCAACAGGGACCGGTGTCCTACGCCGACGCGGTCGTGATTGCCGCGCCGTCGGTGGTTAACCTCTACACCACCAAAGTCATCAACAAACCGGCGCATCCGCTGTTCGAGGATCCGCAGTTCCGCCGTTTCTTCGGTGACAATTCACCGAAGCAGAAACGCATGGAATCGAGCCTCGGCTCCGGTGTGATCATGAGCCCGGAAGGCTACATCCTGACCAACAACCACGTCACCACCGGCGCCGACCAGATTGTCGTGGCGCTCAAGGATGGCCGTGAAACCCTGGCCCGGGTGATCGGCAGCGACCCGGAAACCGATCTCGCAGTCCTGAAGATCGACCTGAAGAACCTGCCGGCGATCACCGTCGGTCGCTCCGACAACATCCGCATCGGCGACGTCGCACTGGCCATCGGCAACCCGTTCGGGGTCGGGCAGACCGTGACCATGGGCATCATCAGCGCCACCGGCCGCAACCAGCTGGGCCTGAACAACTACGAAGACTTCATCCAGACCGACGCGGCGATCAACCCGGGCAACTCCGGCGGCGCGCTGGTCGACGCCAACGGCAACCTCACCGGCATCAACACCGCGATCTTCTCGAAGTCCGGCGGCTCCCAGGGCATCGGCTTCGCGATTCCGGTGAAGCTGGCGATGGAAGTGATGAAGTCGATCATCGAGCACGGTCAGGTGATTCGTGGCTGGCTGGGGATCGAGGTGCAACCGCTGACTCAGGAACTGGCCGAATCGTTCGGTCTGTCGGGGCGTCCGGGGATTGTGGTAGCGGGTATTTTCCGCGACGGCCCGGCACAGAAGGCCGGCCTGCAACTGGGTGACGTGATTCTCAGCATCGACGGCGAACCGGCCGGCGATGGCCGCAAGTCGATGAACCAGGTGGCGCGGATCAAGCCGACCGACAAGGTCACGATTCAGGTGATGCGCAATGGCAAGGAATTGAAGCTGACTGCCGAGATCGGCCTGCGTCCGCCGCCGGCGCCAGTGAAAGAAGAAGAATAAACACAACGTGATGTGGGAACGAGCGTACTCACTCCCACATCAATTTTCCGATATTCGCTAACGAATTCCTTAACAACCTAATCAACGGTTAAATTCAGAAGTCATTCAGAAAAGCTCTTAAAGCCTGTAATTTCTGACAGTTACCTCGCTCTCCGAATATAAGTAGCCTTTTCGAACAAGGCAGCTTATTCGTGCTACCCCAAACTTCTTACTGCATAAAAGGGATTGAGCATGCAAACCAAGAAAACGAAAACGGAGCAGTATTTCGAAGGTGAGATTCGGTTAGTCACTGAACGCGAAATACTGACTCTCACAGATGTCAGCAGGTCTGAGTACACCGACGGCTTTGGAGGGTACTTCAGCGGGTCTGATGGAAAGCACAGCATCTGGCTGGGATATCCCGAAACAATTGACAAGGGAAAAAGCAAAGACTTTTCTTACCCAACAGACTTTTCACACTCGCCCCATATACCTTGGGTATATATAGAAAACGGCAAGCAGCACCCTATCAAGTCCGGCGAAATCACTGTAAGCCACGAACCGGATTCAAGTTACGAAGGTAGCTTTCGTGACTTAATCGGGGAAAACAATTTAAAAATCAAAGGCACGTTCATCATCAAATGGCGAAAATAAACATCGTTTCTTGCCCTTAGCCATATAAAAGAGGCAACGCGAAGCTTTTTTCCTTCGCGTTGCCATCCATTACTGAAAGACAAATTGTCAGAGATCGCCGAGACCGTCGATCAACGCCTGATTCTGCTCCGGCGTACCGATCGAGATCCGCAGGAACTGGGCAATCCGTTCCTGCTTGAAGTGGCGCACGATCACACCCTGCTCTCGCAGCTTGGCCGCCAGCCCTGCCGCATCGTGTTGTGGATGCCGGGCGAAGATGAAGTTGGCCGCTGACGGCAGCACTTCAAAGCCTTTGGCCTGCAACTGAGCAACCACCCACTCACGACTCTCGATGACCAGTGCGCAGGTCTTGTCGAAGTATTCGCGATCCTCGAACGCCGCCGCTGCACCGACATTGGCCATGCGATCCAGCGGGTAGGAGTTGAAGCTGTTCTTGATCCGCTCCAGCGCCTCGATCAGGTCCGGATGGCCGACCGCCAGACCGACCCGCAGGCCCGCCAGCGAACGGGACTTGGACAGAGTCTGGGTCACCAGCAGGTTCGGGTAACGGTCCACCAGACTGATCGCGGTTTCGCCGCCGAAGTCGATATAGGCCTCGTCGACCACCACCACGGAATCCGGGCTGGCCTTGAGGATCTGCTCGACCGCTTCCAGCGCCAGCAGGCAACCGGTCGGCGCGTTCGGGTTGGGGAAGATGATCCCGCCGTTCGGTTTGGCGTAGTCCGCCGGGTTGATGCGGAACTGCGCGTCCAGCGGCACCGCGTCGAACTTGATGCCGTACAGGCCGCAGTAGACCGGATAGAAGCTGTAGCTGATGTCCGGGAACAGCAGCGGCTGATCGTGTTGCAGCAAACCGTGGAAGATGTGCGCCAGCACTTCGTCCGAACCGTTGCCGAGGAACACCTGATTGCTCTGCACACCGTAGTAGTTGGCGACGGCGTTTTTCAGCCGATCGCTGTTCGGGTCCGGGTACAGACGCAGATTGTCGTTGAGTTCGGTCTGCATCGCCGCCAGGGCTTTTGGCGACGGGCCGTACGGGTTTTCGTTGGTGTTGAGTTTGACCAGCCGGGTCAGCTTCGGCTGCTCGCCCGGCACGTAAGGCACCAGATCCTTGACGAACGGGCTCCAGAATTTACTCATGTTCAGTTCCCCTTCACTTCGTCTTTGATGCGGTATTCGGCGCTGCGAGCGTGAGCGCTCAGGGATTCGCCACGAGCGAGGATCGAGGCGGTCTTGCCCAGTTCCGAAGCACCGGCCTCGGAGCAGAAGATGATCGAGGAACGTTTCTGGAAGTCGTACACACCCAGCGGCGAGGAGAAACGCGCGGTGCCGGACGTCGGCAACACGTGGTTCGGGCCGGCGCAGTAGTCGCCCAGCGCTTCGGAGGTGTGGCGGCCCATGAAGATCGCGCCGGCGTGGCGAATCTGCGGCAGCCAGGCCTGTGGGTCGGCAACCGACAGTTCAAGGTGTTCCGGCGCGATGCGGTTGGCGACTTCGATGGCCTGGGCCATGTCGCGCACGTGAATCAGGGCGCCACGGCCATTGATCGAGGTTTCGATGATATTGGCGCGATCCATGGTCGGCAGCAGTTTGTCGATGCTCGCGGCGACCTTGTCGAGGAATTCGGCGTCCGGACTGACCAGAATGGCCTGGGCGTCTTCGTCGTGCTCGGCCTGGGAGAACAGGTCCATGGCGATCCAGTCCGGATCGGTCTGGCCGTCGCACACCACGAGGATTTCCGACGGACCGGCGATCATGTCGATGCCGACCTGACCGAACACGTGACGCTTGGCAGTCGCCACATAGATGTTGCCCGGGCCGACGACCTTGTCCACTTGCGGCACGCTTTCAGTACCGTAGGCCAGTGCGGCAACGGCCTGGGCGCCACCGATGGTGAACACCCGGTCGACACCGGCGATGCACGCCGCCGCCAGTACCAGTTCGTTGACCTCGCCACGCGGGGTCGGCACCACCATCACCACTTCGGTGACACCGGCGACCTTGGCCGGAATCGCGTTCATCAAGACCGAGGACGGGTACGACGCCTTGCCGCCCGGAACATACAGACCGGCGCGATCCAGCGGCGTGACTTTCTGGCCCAGCACCGTGCCGTCGGCTTCGGTGTAGCTCCAGGAGTCCTGCTTCTGTTTTTCGTGGTAGCTGCGAACGCGGGCGGCGGCTTTTTCCAGCGCTTCGCGTTGCGCCACGGTGATACGGGTCAGGGCCAGTTCCAGACGCTCGCGCGGCAGGATCAAGTCTGCCATCGAGGCGACTTCGAGGCCGTCGAATTTCTGGGTGAACTCGACCAGCGCCGCGTCACCGCGCTCGCGCACAGCCTTGATGATGTCCAGCACCCGCTGATTGACCGAGTCGTCAGACACACTTTCCCAGCTCAGCAGATGATCCAGATGATGCGCGAAATCCGGGTCAGCAGCGTTGAGTCGGCGAATTGCAGTCGGTGCGGTCATAGCGAGAGCCTCATAGGAATGGCAAAAAACTCAGGCGCCCGAAACTACCATTCGATCCGCTTGGGCACCTGAGATTCTGGCTATGAGGCGGATAGACGGGCGCGACTTAACGTCGCGCAGGTACATCAGCCGCGGTGTCGAGACTCCACTGCCTTGCGCAGTGTGTCGATCAACGCCTGGATTCGGGCGTGTTGCATTTTCATCGAAGCTTTATTGACCACCAGACGTGAGCTGATCGTGGCGATCAGTTCCTGGGGTTCAAGACCGTTTGCACGCAGAGTGTTGCCGGTGTCGACTACGTCGATGATCTTGTCGGCCAGACCGATCAGTGGCGCCAGTTCCATCGAGCCGTACAGCTTGATGATGTCGACCTGACGCCCCTGCTCGGCGTAGTAGCGCTTGGCAACGTTGACGAACTTGGTGGCGACGCGCAGACGGCCCTTGGGCTCGGCCGCGCCGACCTTGCCGGCGGTCATCAGCTTGCACTGGGCAATCTGCAGGTCCAGCGGTTCGTACAGGCCTTGCCCTGTGTATTCCATAAGCACGTCTTTACCGGCAACGCCGAGGTCGGCCGCGCCATGCTCGACATAGGTCGGCACGTCGGTGGCGCGCACGATCAACAGGCGTACGTCTTCCTGGGTCGTGGGAATGATCAGCTTGCGGCTCTTGTCCGGATTCTCGGTCGGCACGATGCCCGCTTCGGCGAGAAGCGGCAGGGTGTCGTCAAGGATGCGGCCCTTGGACAGTGCGATGGTCAACATGGGAAACGTCAGTCCTTATCAAGGTACTCATGTCCGGTCGCAATCGGCGCCGGACATACTTCGAGGGTGTCACCACCCCCGATCAAAACGAATTCAACGGACACTTCCCTGTGTCCCGATGCAGCGACTAGCCCGGAACGCGACGAATCCTGGCGCCCAGCATCTGCAGCTTTTCCTCGATGCACTCGTAACCACGGTCGATGTGGTAGATGCGGTCGATCAGGGTATCGCCTTCGGCCACCAGAGCCGAAATCACCAGGCTGGCCGAAGCCCGCAGGTCGGTCGCCATGACTGGCGCGCCTTTGAGAACGTCAGTACCGGTAACGATGGCGGTGTTGCCTTCGACCTGGATCTTGGCGCCCATGCGGTGCAGCTCGTACACGTGCATGAAACGGTTTTCGAAGATCGTCTCGATCACGGCACCGGTGCCTTCGGCAATGGCGTTGAGCGAGATGAACTGCGCCTGCATGTCGGTCGGGAAGGCCGGGTACGGCGCGGTGCGCACGTTGACAGCCTTCGGACGCTTGCCGTGCATGTCCAGCTCGATCCAGTCTTCGCCGCTGGTGATTTCAGCACCGGCTTCGCGAAGCTTTTCCAGAACGGCTTCGAGGATGGTCGGATCGGTGTCCTTGACCTTCACGCGGCCACCGGTAACCGCAGCGGCTACCAGATAGGTACCGGTTTCGATACGGTCAGGCATGACCTTGTAGAAGGCCGAACCCAGACGCTCGACGCCATCGATGGTGATGGTGTCGGTGCCGGCACCGGATACCTTGGCGCCCATGGCATTGAGGAAGTTCGCCAGGTCGACCACTTCCGGCTCGCGGGCGGCGTTCTGCAGCACGCTGCGGCCTTTGGCCAGAGCGGCAGCCATCATGATGTTCTCGGTACCGGTCACGCTGACGGTATCGAAGAAGAAGTTTGCACCGCGCAGGCCACCTTCAGGCGCCTTGGCCTTGATGTAGCCGCCTTCGACGTCGATGATCGCACCCATGGCCTCAAGACCACGGATGTGCAGGTCGACCGGACGCGAACCGATGGCGCAACCGCCAGGCAGAGCGACTTCGGCTTCACCGAAACGGGCGACCATCGGGCCAAGCACCAGGATCGACGCGCGCATGGTTTTCACCAGCTCGTACGGAGCGACCAGGGTCTTGATGGTGCGCGGATCGATTTCGACGCTGAGCTTCTCGTCGATCACCGGCTCGATGCCCATGCGGCCGAACAGCTCGATCATGGTGGTGATGTCGTGCAGGTGCGGCAGGTTGCCGACGGTGACCGGGCCATCGCACAGCAGGGTGGCGGCCAGGATCGGCAGGGCGGAGTTCTTCGCCCCGGAAATGCGGATCTCGCCATCAAGACGAGCGCCACCGGTAATAATCAATTTATCCATAACAATCTCGACGCCCTAGGGCTCAGGTGCGCTCGGCCCAGGCCGCGCTGCTGAAAAATTTCATAGTGACCGCGTGGATGCTGCCATCGGCGATCCAAGGGTTCAAATGGGCATAGATGCTTTGCTGACGCTTGACCGGGCTCAATGCCGCCAGTTCATCACTAATCACGTTCAGCTGAAAGTTGCAGCCTTCGCCTTCAACTTCCACCAGCGTTCCTGGCAGCTTTCCTTCAAGGAAGCTCTTCACTTCTACGGCCTGCATGCTCAACCTCAATCGGCGCCCTGTGCGCACGGGTCGGACATCATACAAAAAAGCCCCGCGCCTGCGAACCCCGCTGCGCAGGACTCTGACGGGGGGCTTCTTTATAGATGCGGGTTCAGGGTTGCGCCAACAGCTCGGTCAGCTCGCTGACCTGAGCAATTTCACGCATGTCTTCCGGCATCCCGCGAATGCTGACCGCCTTGCCGGCGGCTTTCGCATCGCGAATGAAGCACAGCAGCAACGACAGGCCGACGCTGCTGGACTTTTCCACCGCCGAACAGTCGATCACCAATGCCGGGGCATTGCACGACTTGATCAGCGCCCGGCCCTGCTCGCGAAGGCCGGGACCGGTGCGGTAATCCAGCACACCGGTGAGCTGCAGCTGACTGGCTTCGTCCAGACGGATGGCCGACTCGGTCATTGGGCAGGCTTCTCTTGCTTCTCGGCAGTCTGCTTGGCCTTGGCCACTTCGCCGGCCCAGCCGTTGATGGTCTTGTCCAGGTCGTTGCCGTTACGCTGCATCGCGTCGGCGAACTGGTCACGGAACAGCTTGCCGATGTTGATGCCGTTGATGATCACGTTGCGCAGTTTCCACTCGCCGTTGATCTTCTCCAGCGTGTACTGAACCGGATAGATCGCGCCGTTGTTGCCCTTGACGGTCATGCCGACGCTGGTGCGGTCGCCCGACTCATCCTTCGGCGCATCGACGGTGATGCCCTGGTTGTTATATTCCAGCAAGGCGTTGCCATAGAACTGGAACAGGCCGCGCTTGAAGTTTTCCTGGAAGGTCTGCATCTGCGCCGGGGTCGCCTTGCGCGAGTACTTGACCGTCATGATGCTTTTGGAAATGCCTTCGGCATCCACCACCGGACCCACGATGGTATTCAGCGCGGTGTAGAAGTCCTGCGGGTCCTGCTTGTACTTCTCTTTGTTTGCCGCCAGATCGGCGAGCATCCGGTTGGTGGTGTCCTGGACCAGATCGTGCGCCGACTGCCCGGGCGCAGCGTTTGCCAGCAGTGGCAGTGTCGCGAGCAACACCAACAGGCCACGTCGCAAGGTAGAGATCATTCAAAAGCTCCTCATTTGGCGTCTTTGCTAACGGTATTGAGCAGGAATTTACCGATCAGGTCTTCCAGCACCAGAGACGACTGGGTGTCGTGAATGGTTCCACCATCCTTGAGCCGGGTTTCTTCCCCGCCCACGCTGATGCCGATGTACTTCTCGCCCAACAGGCCTGCGGTCAGGATAGACGCTGTGGAGTCGGTCGGCAGATTGTCGACCTTTTTATCCACCAGCAGGGTCACCCGGCCGGTAAAGCTGTCGCGGTCCAGATCGATCGCCGTGACCTTGCCGATGGTCACACCGGCCATGGTCACTTTGGCTCTGACCGTCAGACCGGCGATATTGTCGAAGTAGGCATATAGCTTGTAGGTATCGGTGGTCGAAGTCGGAGACAGGCCACTGACCCGCAGGGCAAGCAGCAACAAGGCCAGGATCCCTGCCAGCAGGAACAGGCCGACACCGATTTCCAGGGTGCGGTTTTGCATCAGAAATCTCCAAACATCAAAGCGGTCAGAATAAAGTCCAGGCCGAGCACTGCCAGCGAGGCGAATACTACGGTCTTGGTGGTGGCACGACTGATTCCCTCGGAAGTGGGCTCACAGTCATAGCCTTGGAATACGGCGATCCAGGTCACGACAAAGGCGAAAACGATACTTTTGATCACGCCGTTGAGCACGTCGCTGGAGAAGTTCACGCTGTTCTGCATGTTCGCCCAGTAGGAGCCTTCATAGACGCCCAGCCAGTCGACCGCGACCCAGGAACCGCCCCAGATGCCGACCACGCTGAAGATCATCGCCAGCACCGGCAGGGAAATGAAACCGGCCCACAGACGCGGAGCGATGATGTACTTGAGCGGATCGACACCGATCATTTCCAGGCTGGACAACTGCTCGGTGGACTTCATGTTGCCGATTTCCGCCGTCAGCGCCGAACCGGCACGACCGGCGAACAGCAGCGCCGTCACCACCGGGCCCAGCTCACGCAGCAAGGTCAAGGCAACCATCTGCCCCACCGCCTGCTCCGAGCCATAGCTCGACAGGATGTTGAAACCCTGCAGCGCCAGCACCATGCCGATGAAAATCCCGGAAACCACAATGATCACCAGCGACATCACGCCGACCGAGTGCAGTTGCTTGACCAGCAGGCCGAAACTGCCACCGATGCCGCCGCGCCCCAGCAGGGCGTGAAACAGGAACAGGGTCGAGCGACCGAACACGGCGACGACATCAATCCCGGCCTGGCCGAAACGACGTATGCGCTCCATTAATGTAATTCTGCGCATCAGCGGCGCTTCCCCAGAAGATCTGCGCGGTAATCCGTCGCTGGAAAATGATATGGCACCGGACCGTCGGGTTCACCGGTCATGAATTGACGGATACGCGGCTCGTCCGAGTTCATCAGTTCATCCGGCGTGCCCTGCCCCAGCACCTGACCATCGCCCACCACATAGATGTAATCGGCAATGCTCGCGGTTTCGGCGAGATCGTGGGAAACCACGATACTGGTGATCCCCAACGCATCGTTGAGCAGGCGGATCAGGCGCACCAGAACGCCCATGGCGATCGGGTCCTGGCCGACGAACGGTTCGTCGTACATGAGAATCTGCGGATCGAGCGCAATCGCCCGGGCCAGAGCCACGCGGCGTTTCATGCCACCGGACAGTTCATCGGGCATCAGCTCGATGGCGCCCCGCAGACCGACCGCTTGCAATTTCAGCAGCACGATGTCGCGGATCATCTCTTCCGGCAGCTGGGTATGAACGCGCAGGGGAAAGGCGACGTTCTCGAACACATCGAGATCGGTGAACAGCGCGCCGCTCTGAAACAGCACGCCCATGTGCTTGCGCGCATCAAACAGATCGCTGCGCGACAGCTTCGGCAGGTTCTGGCCGTTGACCCAGACCTCGCCCTGCGATGGCCGCAACTGGGCACCCATCAGGCGCAGCAGCGTGGTCTTGCCACACCCGGAAGGCCCCATGATGCCGGTGACCTTGCCGCGCGGGATGCGGATATCGACGTTATTGAAAATGCTCCGCGCACCGCGCTTGAAGGAGACTCCCTTCAGCTCGACCGCGTAGGCGTTATCGGCACTCATCTAAACTCCTTGCGATGCAGCCTCTCACTCGGACGCCTGGCTTTCTGGAGAAAGCCCTTACATCCCGGGCAGGCCGAACTGGCGGCGAACTATATCACTGCAAAGGGCAAGCGCCCAAGGCCTCTCCCCGGCCACGTTCAGCGATATGACAGGCCCGAAGCTTCTGTTAAGAGGTTTTAGTAACCGGGAATGACAAAGCACGACGAACTTGCGTGAGGCTTTTCAACATAACCGCTATAATCGCCGCCTTTTCATCGGGCTATACGATTTCTGACATGAGCCAAACCAGCGACCTGATTCAATCGGCACAACGCACCATCCGCCTCGAAGTGGAAGCCGTACAAGGCTTGTTGCCCCATATCGACGCCGATTTCGTACGCGCTTGCGAGATGATTCTGGCCAGCAAGGGCCGTGTAGTGGTGGTCGGCATGGGCAAGTCCGGTCACATCGGCAACAAGATTGCCGCGACCCTGGCCAGCACCGGCACCCCGGCGTTTTTCGTACACCCGGCCGAGGCCAGTCATGGCGACATGGGCATGATCACCCGTGACGACGTGATCCTGGCCCTGTCGAATTCCGGCTCCACCAACGAAATCGTCACGCTGCTGCCGCTGATCAAACGCCTGGGCATCCAGCTGATCAGCGTGACCGGCAACCCGCAATCGCCTCTGGCAAAGGCGGCCGAGGTCAATCTCAACGTTCACGTCGAGCACGAAGCCTGCCCGCTGAACCTGGCGCCGACCTCCTCGACCACTGCCGCACTGGTCATGGGCGATGCCCTGGCCGTGGCGTTGCTGGAAGCCCGCGGCTTCACCGCCGAAGACTTCGCCTTTTCCCACCCGGGTGGCGCACTCGGCCGACGCTTGCTGCTGAAAGTGGAAAACGTCATGCACGCAGGTCAGGAACTGCCGCAGGTACAACGCGGCACCCTGCTCAAGGACGCACTGATGGAAATGACCCGCAAGGGTCTGGGCATGACCGTCATTCTTGAAGCCGACGGCAAGCTTGCCGGGATCTTCACCGACGGCGACCTGCGCCGCACACTGGATCGCAGCATCGATATCCACAGCGCGACCATCGATCAGGTGATGACCGTACACGGCAAGACCGCACGCGCCGAAATGCTCGCCGCCGAGGCCCTGAAAATCATGGAAGACCATCGAATCAACGCGCTTGTCGTCGTGGATGAGGACGATCGCCCGATCGGCGCCTTCAACCTCTCCGACCTGCTGCGCGCAGGAGTGATGTAAATGAGCACCGATCTGCTGCAACGCGGCAAAGCCATCAAACTGGCGGTTTTCGACGTCGACGGCGTCCTCACCGACGGACGCCTGTACTTCCTTGAAGACGGCAGCGAATTCAAGACCTTCAATACTCTCGACGGCCAGGGCATCAAGATGCTGATGAACGCGGGCGTACAGACTGCCATCATCAGCGGTCGCAAGACCCCGGTGGTCGAGCGTCGGGCGAAGAACCTGGGGATTGCGCACCTGTTTCAGGGCCGCGAAGACAAACTCGTCGTCCTCGACGGCCTTCTCGAGCAACTGGGCCTAAGCTATGAACAGGTCGCCTATCTCGGTGACGACCTGCCCGATCTGCCGGTGATCCGCCGGGTGGGACTTGGCATGGCGGTGGCCAACGCGGCCCCCTTTGTGCGCGAGCATGCCCATGGCGTTACCCAGGCCCGTGGTGGCGAGGGTGCCGCCCGTGAATTCTGCGAACTGATCCTGCGCGCCCAAGGCAGCCTCGACGCCGCCAACAACGCGTACCTGTGAGTCAAACCATGTTTAGCAAAAAGTTTCGCAACATCCTGCTGTTCGGTTGCATCGCCGCCATTTTCGGTGCGGTCGGCTACTGGAACATCAGCCCGGAACGCTTCCTCGACAAGCCTCCTGTCTCGGCAGAAGAGAGCCCGATCGACTGGTACGCGACCAACACCCACACCTTGCAATACCTGGAAGACGGCAAGGTGCAGTATGAAATGACTTCCGACAAGGCCGAGCACGTCAAGGCGACCGACATTACACTGGTCACCAAACCCGACCTGAACATGTATCGCGGCACCGACTTCCCGTGGCACGTGACCAGCGAGCGCGGTGAAGTGAACTCCGGCGGCACCGAGGTCGAGCTGATCGACTCGGTTCGCGTCAAGCGCACCGATGAAAAGAAACGCGACACCCTGATCACCAGCACCCGAATGACGGTGTTCCCTCAGCAGCAATATGCGCAGACCCAGCAACCCGTTAGAATCGACGGCGCTGGCGGTGTATCGACCGGCGTGGGAATGAAAGCGTATTTGAAGGAAAGCAGGATACACCTGCTATCGAACGTAAGAGGACAGTATGAGGCTCGTTAAAACCCTCCCTATTTTGCTCAGTCTGGGCGCAGCACTGGGAAGCGTGAGCGCCTGGGCTCTGCCGAACGATCAAGAGCAGCCAATCCGCATTCAGGCCGACGATGCCCAGCTGGACGACAAGAATGGCGTTGCCACTTACAAAGGTGCGGTGATCATCACCCAGGGTTCGATGATCGTCAAAGGCGACACTGTAACGCTGACGCGCAACCCGGCCGGCGAGATCGACGTGGTGACTTCGGTAGGCAACCTGGCCTATTTCGAACAACTGCAAACCGCTGGCGACACAAAACCCGTCCAGGGTTGGGGTGTGACCATTCAGTACCACGCGCAGCAAAACCGTGTCGTACTGATCGACAAGGCCAAGGTCATCGACAAGGACAACAACACCACTCAAGGCGAGAAGATCGTCTATGACACGGTGAAAAAGCTGGCCAGCGCAGGTCGCGCCACCGGCAACAAGGTCACCGAAGCGCGCCCGCGCATCGACATGGTGATCCAGCCGAAGAAGAAAACCGACGAGAAAACCCAGTAATGGCAACTCTGAAAGCTCAGCACCTGGCCAAGGCCTACAAAAGCCGCCAGGTCGTGCGCGATGTCAGCCTGTCGATCGACAGCGGCCAGATCGTGGGCCTGCTCGGCCCCAACGGCGCCGGCAAGACCACCTGCTTCTACATGATTGTCGGCCTGGTGCAGGCCGATCAGGGCCGCGTGCTGATCGACGACCTGGACGTCAGCCACCAGCCAATGCACGGCCGCGCCAAGGCCGGTATCGGCTATCTGCCGCAGGAAGCCTCGATCTTCCGCAAGCTGTCGGTGGCTGACAACATCATGGCCATCCTCGAGACCCGACAGGAGCTCGACAAGGCCGGCCGTCGCAAGGAGCTGGAAAGCCTGCTGCAGGAATTCCACATCAGCCACATCCGCGACAACCTCGGCATGAGCCTGTCCGGTGGCGAGCGTCGCCGGGTGGAAATCGCCCGCGCACTGGCCACCGCACCGAAATTCATCCTGCTCGACGAACCGTTCGCCGGTGTCGACCCGATCTCCGTGGGCGACATCAAGCAGATCATTCACCATCTCAAGGCCAAGGGCATCGGTGTACTGATCACCGACCACAACGTCCGCGAGACGCTGGATATCTGCGAAACAGCCTACATCGTCAATGACGGCCAGCTGATCGCCGAAGGCGACTCCGCGACCATCCTCGCCAACGATCTGGTGAAGGAAGTGTATCTGGGTCACGAGTTCCGCCTGTAAGCGCGACAGCATTCGACCAGCCGTCCGGGTGCTGTAACGTTGAAGCGCATTTTTATACGCTTTTATTGTTACAGCGCTCTAGGCAAACACGACAGTTTCAGGCATATAATTTGCTTAAGTTTGGCGCCTCGGCGCCCTGTAGTGGATGGCGCATAGCGCCGGCGAATAAGGTGTTAAGCCCCTGCCATGAAACCATCGCTAGTCTTGAGAATGGGCCAGCAGCTGACGATGACACCGCAGCTGCAACAGGCCATCCGCCTGCTCCAATTGTCGACCCTGGATCTGCAACAGGAAATCCAGGAGGCTCTGGAATCCAACCCGATGCTCGAACGCCAGGAGGACGGCGACGACTTCGACAATTCCGACCCGCTGGCCGACAACGCCGAACAGAAGCCCAATACCGAGATCCAGGAACCTTCCTACCAGGAAACCGCGCCGACGGTCGACAATCTCGAGGACGGCGAATGGAACGAGCGAATCCCCAACGAACTGCCTGTCGACACCGCCTGGGAAGACGTCTACCAGACCAGCGCCAGCAGCCTGCCGAGCAGCGATGACGACGAGTGGGATTTCACCACCCGCACCTCCGCCGGCGAAAGCCTGCAAAGCCACCTGCTGTGGCAGCTGAATCTGGCGCCGATGTCCGACACCGATCGCCTGATCGCCGTGACCCTGATCGATTGCATCAACAATCAGGGCTACCTCGACGAAACCCTCGAAGAAATCCTCGACGCCTTCGATCCGGAGCTCGACATCGAGCTGGACGAGATCGAAGCCGTCCTGCACCGCATCCAGCAATTCGAACCCGCCGGCATTGGCGCACGCAACCTGGGCGAATGCCTGCTGCTGCAATTGCGCCAGCTGTCGGCCAAGACCCCTTGGCTGGCCGAAGCCAAGCGTCTGGTCACCGATTACATCGACCTGCTCGGCAGCCGCGACTACAGCCAGCTGATGCGGCGCATGAAGCTCAAGGAAGATGAACTGCGCCAGGTCATCGAACTGGTCCAGAGCCTCAACCCGCGCCCCGGCTCGCAGATCGAATCCACCGAAGCCGAATACGTGGTGCCTGACGTGATCGTGCGCAAGGACAACGAGCGCTGGCTGGTCGAGCTGAACCAGGAATCGGTGCCGCGCCTGCGGGTCAACGCTCAATACGCCGGTTTCGTGCGTCGCGCCGACACCAGCGCCGACAATACCTTCATGCGCAATCAGTTGCAGGAAGCGCGCTGGTTCATCAAGAGCCTGCAGAGCCGCAATGAAACCCTGATGAAAGTGGCCACCCAGATCGTCGAGCATCAGCGCGGTTTCCTGGAGTACGGCGACGAAGCGATGAAGCCACTCGTGCTGCATGACATCGCCGAGGCAGTCGGCATGCACGAGTCGACGATTTCCCGGGTGACCACACAGAAATTCATGCATACCCCCCGGGGCATATATGAACTGAAATACTTTTTCTCCAGCCACGTCAGCACCTCCGAAGGCGGCGAATGCTCGTCCACGGCGATCCGCGCGATCATCAAGAAACTGGTCGCCGCGGAAAATCAGAAAAAGCCGTTGAGTGACAGCAAGATCGCTGGTTTACTGGAGGCACAAGGCATTCAGGTGGCTCGCCGCACCGTCGCCAAGTACCGCGAATCCCTCGGGATCGCGCCTTCGAGCGAACGCAAGCGGTTGATGTAAGCCACGTTACAGCGTTCCAGTGGCAGGCTCTTCGGCCTGCCGCTTTATGCACTGGCAACGAAGGAGAAGCTGTATGCAAGTCAACATCAGTGGACACCAACTGGAAGTTACCCAACCTCTCCGTGAATACGTTGAGCAGAAGCTCAAGAGGCTTGAGGGACATTTCGACAAGATCACCAACGTGCAAGTCACGATGTGCGTCGAAAAGCTGAAACAGAAAATCGAAGCCACGCTGCATATTCCCGGCAACGAGGTCGTCGCAAACGCGGAACATACCGACATGTACGCAGCGATCGACGCGCTGACCGACAAGCTTGATAAACAACTCAAAAAGCATAAGGAAAAGACCCAGAGCCTGCTTCAGGGCGCTACCGGTCGATAACCCCCACCCCCATGATCCGACTTGAAAGCATCCTGACCCCCGGCCGTTCCCTGGTGAACGTGCCGGGCGGCAGTAAAAAGAAAGCCCTCGAACAAATTGCCAACCTGATCGCCCGGGAAAAACCGGATCTGGAGATGCAAGATGTCTTCGAGGCGCTGATTGCCCGTGAAAAACTCGGTTCGACCGGTTTTGGCAACGGCATCGCCATTCCCCATTGCCGCCTCAAGGGTTGTGAATCCCCCATCAGCGCCTTGATGCACCTTGAAGCCCCTATCGATTTCGATGCCATCGACGGCGCACCGGTGGACCTGCTGTTCGTGCTGCTGGTCCCGGAAGCTGCCACCGATGCACACCTGGAACTGCTGCGCCAAATTGCCAGCATGCTCGATCGCAAGGATGTACGCGAAAAGCTGCGTCGCGCCACCACCAACGAAGCCTTGTATCAGGTTGTCCTGGACGAGCAAAACGGGCACTAAACATGCGCTTGATCATCGTCAGTGGCCGCTCCGGCTCGGGTAAAAGTACCGCTCTGGATGTCCTCGAGGACAACGGCTACTACTGCATCGACAATCTGCCGGCCGGCCTGCTGCCGGAGCTGGCGGAACGCGCACTGATTCATACGGAACTGTCTCAGCCACTGGTCGCGGTATCGATCGATGCGCGCAACCTGCCAAGCCACCTTTCGCGCTTTCCGGAGTTGCTCGAGGAAGTCCGCAGCCGGCACATCCAGTGCGACGTTCTGTATCTGGATGCCGATGAAGAAACCCTGCTCAAGCGCTTCTCGGAAACCCGTCGTCGCCACCCGCTGAGCAGCGCCAATCGTTCGCTGGCCGAAGCCATCAACGATGAAACCGCCCTGCTGGGCCCGATCGCCGACCTGGCCGACCTGAAGGTCAATACCACCAATCTGAACCTGTACCAGTTGCGCGACACCATCAAGCTGCGGCTGTTGAACCAGCCGGAGCCCGGTACGGCGTTTCTGGTGGAGTCGTTCGGTTTCAAACGCGGCATGCCGGTGGATGCGGATCTGGTGTTCGATGTACGCTGCCTGCCCAATCCGTACTGGAAGCCGGAATTACGTGCGCAATCCGGGCTCGATGAGCCGGTGGCCGAATATCTGGCGGCACAGCCGGAAGTCGAAGAGATGTTCCAGGACATCTACGCCTACCTGTTCAAGTGGTTGCCGCGCTTCGCTGCGAGCAATCGTGCCTACGTGACCATTGCCATTGGCTGCACCGGCGGACATCACCGTTCCGTCTACCTGACCGAACGCCTGGGTCAGGCCCTGCAGAAAACCCTGAAGAACGTCCAGGTTCGCCACCGCGACCTCAGCTAAAGGATTCACACCGCGATGCCTGCTCTGGAAATTGAAATCATCAACAAGCTGGGCCTGCATGCCCGGGCGTCGGCAAAGTTCGTGGGCGTGGCGGGGCAGTTTCCCGACTGCACGATCAGAGTGGGTCGCACCCCGGAAACCACGGTAGATGGCAAAAGCATCATGGCAATGATGATGCTCGCTGCCGGCAAGGGCACCAAAATCTTCCTGAGCACCGAAGGGCATCAGGAACAGGAAGCCATGGATGCTCTGGTGGCATTGATCAACAACTACTTCGACGAAGGCGGTTGAAAATCCTTTGTGGCGAGAGATACGTCTCTCGCCACGCTTATCCCAACGCCGTGTCCATCACCATCATCAGGCAGAACCCGATCAACAATCCCAGGCTCGCCAGTTTGTCGTGACCATTGCGTCGCGACTCCGGGATTACTTCGTGGGTCACCACCAGCAACATCGCCCCGGCCGCCAGCGCCAACCCCAGGGGCAACAACAATTCCGCCAGGCTGACCAGCCACGCACACAGCAGTGCGAACACCGGTTCGACCAAACCTGACGCCGCCCCGATCAGAAACGCCTTGACCCGTGACATCCCGGCCCCGGCGAGCACCAGCGCAATCACCAGACCTTCCGGCACATCCTGCAAGGCGATGCCCATCGCCAGGCTGTCGGCGTCCGGCATGCCGCCGCCCGCGGAGACGCCGACGGCCATGCCTTCCGGAATGTTATGGGCAATGATGGCAAACACGAACAGCCAGATCCGCGGGGGAATCACTGGATGCTCGACAGTGCCGATGAGCATTTCCGGTGAAGCGCCGGACACCTTGCGGTCCACCAGATACAGACCGAAAGCACCGAGCATGATGCCGAAACAGATCAGGCCACTGGAGCCCCAAGGGCTCAGGCCAAGGCTTTCTGCGGCGGCAATCCCCGGCACGATCAGCGAAAACGCGGTCGCCGCCAGCATCACGCCGGCGCCAAACCCCAGCAGCGTGTCGCCCAATGCCTGAGGCATGTTGCGGATCACCAGCACCGGAACCGCACCGAGTGCCGTGCCGAGCGCGCAGATTGCACCGCCCTGCAATGCCCGGGACAGTTTCGGCTCCAGGTTCAGCCATTCGAGTCCGTGAGCCACCAGCAAGGTCATGCCCGCCAACAGCAACAGCGACCCGAATGCGTAACGAAACATACGCCCACTTCCGATCGCCAGTGTTTCAGTGCCCATAGTCAGCCCTGGATTGTTTTTATAGGAGACTTAATCCAGCGCAACCTGATAACGCGCAGCGACTTCAGGCCAGTTGATCACGTTGTAGAACGCGCTGATGTATTCCGGGCGGCGGTTCTGATAACGCAGGTAGTAGGCGTGTTCCCACACATCAAGTCCGAGAATCGGCGTATTGCCGCCCATCAGCGGGCTGTCCTGGTTGCCGCTGCTTTCCACCACCAGTTTTTTGTCCGGGGTCACGCTGAGCCAGGCCCAGCCGCTGCCGAAACGCGTCAGCGCGGCTTTGGTGAACGCTTCCTTGAAGCTGTCGAGGCCGCCCAGTTGCTCATCGATTGCCTGGGCCAGCGCGCCGTCCGGCTTGCCGCCACCGCCGGGCACCATCACTTCCCAGAACAGCGAATGGTTGGCATGCCCGCCACCCTGATTGATCACCGCCACACGCAGTTTTTCCGGCAGTTGCTGGACGCTGGCCACCAATTTTTCCACCGGCCATTCGGCGTATTCCGTACCCTCGACCGCAGCGTTCAGATTGTTGATGTAGGTCTGGTGATGCTTGGTGTAGTGAATCTCCATGGTCTGCGCATCGATGTGCGGCTCCAGTGCGTCGTAGGCGTAAGGCAGGGCTGGCAGGGTAAAAGCCATTTCAGTGGACTCCATGGTGATGTTGGGCTGGGGCGCGGCGCGCATTGCCGGTATCCGGGTGCAGCAAGCGCTGCGTGCGCGGGTATTCGCCGTGTTCGCTGATGAAATTGAGCAGTTCGACATAGGTCTTGCTGCTCTGGCGCAACGCCGCTTCACGCAGGGCCGGGCGCAGGCGCTCGTCCTGCATGGTCTGCAACAGGCGCTGATGGATCGCGCACAGATATTCGGCGCTCTCCTCCGGCTGGTTCAGGCGCAGATGCAAGTCGGCCAGGTTGTGATGGGAAATGACGCAGGCCGCCACCGCTTCGTCGGCATCGGCCCAGCGCTCGAACAGCACTTGCGCCAGGGCCAGCGCTTGCAGATAAGCCTCGCGGGCATCGATCAGCTCGCCCAGCATGAAGCAGCGATTGGCCCGTTCGATCGTACGTTTCCAGTGCTCCATGATGAGCCTCCAAAGCGGTTGCGGTGTTTACACGCCGCCGGCGGTGAGTTTCTCGGGATTGAGCAACTCTTCCAGCTGGCTGCGCGACAAGTCGGTGTGTTCCAGCGCGACGTCGATTACCGGGCGACCCTGTTTGTAGGCCTGCTTGGCGATTTCGGCGGCCTTCTGGTAACCGATGATCGGGTTGAGCGCGGTGACCAGAATCGGGTTGCGCGACAGCGCTTCCTTGAGGCGCGATTCGTTGACCTTGAAGCTGGCAATCGCCTTGTCACCCAGCAGACGGCTGGAACTGGCCAGCAACTCGATGCTGCTCAGCAGGTTCTGGGCGATGATCGGCAGCATCACGTTCAGTTCAAAGTTGCCTGACTGACCGGCGATGGTGATCACCGAGTCGTTACCGATGACTTGCGCCGCCACCATCGCAGTGGCTTCCGGAATCACCGGATTGACCTTGCCCGGCATGATCGACGAACCCGGTTGCAGGCCTTCCAGTTCGATTTCGCCAAGGCCGGCAAGCGGGCCGGAGTTCATCCAGCGCAGGTCGTTGGCGATTTTCATCAACGACACGGCGGTAGCCTTGAGCTGGCCGGAAACGGCCACGGCCGTGTCCTGCGAACCAATCAGCGCGAACAGATCCTTGCCTTGGGTGAATTGCACGTTGGTCAGTTGGCTCAACTGACGGCTGAAACGCGCGGCGAATTCCGGATGCGCATTGATCCCGGTACCGACCGCCGTACCGCCCTGAGCCAGGGATTGCAGGCTTGGCAGCAAGTCCTGCAAATGACCGATATTGGCCTTGAGCTGCTGCGCCCAACCGTTAAGTACCTGACTCATACGCACCGGCATGGCGTCCATCAAATGAGTACGGCCGGTTTTGACGTGGTGATGCACCTCCCCGGCCTTGCGCTCGATGACTTGCACCAGATGCAGCAGCGCCGGCAGCAGTTGTTCGTGCAGGGCCAGCGCGGCGCTGACGTGGATGGTGGTCGGGATGATGTCGTTGCTGCTCTGCCCGCAGTTGACGTGATCGTTGGCATTCACCGGCTCGTCGAGCAAGCGGCTGGCCAGAGTGGCGATCACTTCGTTGGCGTTCATGTTGGAGCTGGTGCCGGAACCGGTCTGGAAGATATCCACCGGGAAATGCTGCATGAAGTCGCCTTCAAGCAGCCCCTGGGCCGCGTCGCTGATGGCTTTGCCTTGCACGGCGCTGAGCTGATTGAGTTCGACGTTGGCCCGGGCGGCAGCGGCTTTTGCCAGGATCAACGCGCGGATGAACTGGGTCGGCATCGGCTTGCCGCTGATCGGGAAGTTATCCACTGCGCGCTGGGTCTGCGCGCCGTAGAGAGCGTCCACCGGCACCTGCAGTTCGCCCATGCTGTCGCGCTCAATACGTGTCTTGGTCATCTGAAAATCCTTGCACCAGTTCAATAAGAGGAATGGAGGGTTGCAACTCGCAGGTGGCGAGCTGCCAGGTGTAGCTTTGCCAGCGTTTGAGCCGGCATTTGCACAGCGACAGGCGTTCCATTTCACGCAATGGGCGCCAGGCTTGATCGAGACAGAGGCTGCGCCAGTGCCACGGCAGCGCGATGTCGGTGGCCGTGTCGAGCAGCAGACGGAAAGAGGTTTCAGCGACGGTCCAGGGCGAGGTCGCCGTGCAGCAGGCCAGATACCGGCCTTCGGCCAGGTAGTGTTCAATCAGACGTGGTTCGTCGGGATCCATGGCGCAACGGATCTGGCGACTCATCCAGCGCCAGCTTTCGAGGTACGGCTGCTCGTGCAAGGCAGAACTCATGATCCTGGGCTCATCCGATAATGAGATTTATTATTAGATGATAATGAGAACCAAAACAAGAGTGGCTTTTTAGCTGCCCCGACCGGCTCTAATAAATTCCGGACACAAAAAAGGCGCGCCACCCAATCGGGTGGCGCGCCTTTTTGTATTGGCCCGGGCTTAGCTGCCCGCGACAGTCATCCGCTCGATCAACACCGAACCGGTGCGAATGTTGCTGCGCAGTTCCAGATCGTTACCGACCGCGACGATCTGCTTGAACATGTCCCGCATGTTGCCGGCGATGGTCACTTCCTGCACCGCGAACTGAATTTCACCGTTCTCGACCCAGAAACCCGCCGCACCCCGCGAGTAATCGCCAGTCACCATGTTCAAACCATGCCCCATCAGTTCGGTGACCAGCAACCCACGCCCCATACGCTTGAGCAGAGCAGCCTGATCTTCATCACCATGAGTGACGAACAGGTTGTGCACCCCGCCGGCGTTGGCGGTGCTCGGCATGCCGAGTTTGCGCCCGGAATAAGTGCCGAGGATGTACGACACCAACTCGCCCTTTTCGACGAACGGTTTGGCATAGGTTGCCAGACCGTCACCGTCGTACGACGCACTGCCCATGGCACGTATCAAGTGCGGGCGCTCGTCGATGGTCAGCCACTCAGGGAACAGCTTCTGCCCCAGCGTGCCTTCCAGGAACGACGACTTGCGATACAGACTGCCGCCGGAAATCGCCGACAGGAAGCTGCCGAACAATCCGCCCGCCAGCTCCGCCGAAAACAGCACCGGCACTTCGCAGGTCGGCACCGGACGCGCGCCCAGACGGCTCGCTGCTCGCTGTGCAGCACGCTGGCCAATACTCACCGGGTCGGCCAGCAAGCTGCCCTGACGGTTCACGTCATACCAGTAATCGCGCTGCATCTGGCCGTCGGCCTCGGCGATCATCACGCAGCTCAGGCTATGCCGGGTCGACGCATAACCGCCGATAAAACCGTGGCTGTTGCCGTATACGCGGCAGCCCTGATGAGTGCTCAACGTGGTGCCATCGGCGTTCTTGATGCGCGCATCGGCGTCGAACGCCGCCGCTTCACAGAGCAGCGCCTTCTCGATGGCCTGTTCCGGAGTGATGTCCCATTGGTGGAACAGGTCGAAATCCTGAATATCCCTGGCCATCAGCGCGGCGTCGGCCAGTCCCGAGGCTTCGTCTTCGGAAGTGTGCTTGGCAATCGCCAGCGCCGCAGCGACGGTCTCGCGAATCGCATCCGGCCCGGTGGCGGACGTGCTGGCCGAGCCCTTGCGCTGACCGACATACAAGGTGATGCCAAAGCCCTGATCGCGGTTGAACTCGACCGTTTCGACTTCACGTTGACGCACGGAGGTCGACAGGCCCTGCTCCAGCGACACCGCCACTTCGCAGGCACTGGCACCCTGACGCTTGGCTTCGGCGATGATCTGCTCGACCTGTTCCTGCAGTGCCGGCAATGCCTGTGGGCCGACGCTTTCAACTGCACTCATGCTCATCTCCACTCAAATTCTGCTTTCGGCTGGGGCCTTCGAGCGACCGGGCCGGACAAGCGGCCCCCGACTGGTTATCATGGCGGCGTTTCTTTGCGGACTGCCACCATGGTTGATTCTTACGACGACTCCCTCGATACGGGAGAAAAAAGCAAATCCCAGGTCAAACGCGAGCTGCATGCTCTGGTTGACCTTGGCGAGCGCCTTACAACGCTCAAGCCGGACCGACTGGCCAAACTGCCACTGACCGACGCCCTGCGCCGGGCGCTGGCCGATGCGCCTAAACACGTTGCGCACATCGCACGTAAACGGCATTTACAGTTCATTGGCAAACTCATGCGCGATCAGGACACCACCGCGATCCTTGAGCTGCTCGATCAACTCGATGCCTCTACCCGTCAGTACAACGAGCGTTTCCACAACCTCGAACGCTGGCGTGACCGCCTGATCGGTGGTGACGATGCCGTGCTGGAGAAATTCGTCGTCGAGTACCCGGACGCCGACCGCCAGCAACTGCGCTCCATGATCCGTCAGGCCCAGCACGAGATTGCGCATAACAAGCCTCCTGCCTCGAGCCGTAAAATCTTCAAGTACATCCGTGAGCTGGACGAGACTCAACGCGGTCTGCGTTGATATTCGTCACCGGGTGGCCGCACCGCGCGCCACCCGAAGCTCCATCCCTTCTTACGCGCCCGTGCCACCCACGGTGATCGCATCGATTTTCAGCGTCGGCTGCCCCACGCCCACCGGCACCGACTGCCCGTCCTTGCCGCACGTGCCCACACCGCTGTCCAGCGCCAGATCGTTACCGACCATCGACACCCGGCTCATCGCTTCCGGGCCGTTGCCGATCAACGTCGCGCCCTTGACCGGCGCGGTGATCTTGCCGTCCTCGATCAGGTAAGCCTCACTGGTGGAGAACACGAACTTGCCGCTGGTGATGTCGACCTGACCGCCACCGAGGTTGGCGCAGTAGATGCCCTTCTTCACCGACGCGATGATTTCCGCCGGATCGCTCTGACCACCCAGCATGTAGGTGTTGGTCATCCGAGGCATCGGCAGGTGTGCGTAGGATTCGCGACGCCCGTTGCCGGTGCGGGCCACGCCCATCAGGCGTGCGTTGAGCTTGTCCTGCATGTAGCCCTTGAGCACGCCGTTTTCGATCAGCGTGGTGCACTCGGTCGGCGTGCCTTCGTCGTCGACGCTCAGGGAACCGCGACGACCGGCCAGCGTGCCGTCATCGACGATGGTGCACAGCTTGGAAGCAACCATCTCGCCCATGCGCCCGCTGTAGGCAGAACTGCCCTTGCGGTTGAAGTCACCTTCCAGACCGTGGCCGACCGCTTCGTGCAGCAGCACGCCAGACCAGCCCGAGCCCAGAACGACCGGCAAGGTGCCGGCCGGGGCCGGAATCGCTTCCAGATTCACCAATGCCTGACGCAGCGCCTCACGGGCGTAACCCATGGCACGGTCTTCGGAGAGGAAATAACGGTAGTCGGTACGCCCGCCGCCGCCATGGCCACCACGTTCGCGACGACCGTTCTGCTCGACGATCACACTGACGTTGAAACGCACCAATGGGCGCACGTCGGCAGCAAGACCGCCGTCGGTCGAAGCCACCAGAATCCGCTCCCAGACCCCGGCCATGCTCACACTGACCTGCTGGATACGCGGGTCGAGGGCGCGGGTGGCAACGTCGATGCGCTTGAGCAATTCGACTTTTTCGGCGCGGCTCAACACTTCCAGCGGGTTGTCCGGCGCATACAGCTGGGCGACATCCTGGGTGCTGAACGCCTGCACCGTACCGTTCTGCCCGGCGCGGGAAATCGAACGGGCCGCACGGGCCGCCGCGCCGAGGGCTTCGAGGGTGATCGCGTTGCTGTAGGCAAAACCGGTTTTTTCCCCGGACTGTGCACGCACGCCGACACCCTGATCGAGGTTGAAACTGCCTTCCTTGACGATGCCGTCTTCCAGCGACCAGGACTCGGAAATCTGCCCCTGGAAATACAGGTCGGCCGCATCGATGCCTGGACCCGCCAGATCACCGAGCACGCCTTGCAGGCTCTCGATCGTCACGCCGCCGGGCGCCAACAGGTGATCACTGACTGAGGACAACAACTCGCTCATAGGTTTTACGCCTTAAATTCGTGTTCTGAAGCAGGTCGCTGTGCGCCCTGCGAAAAAAACCGCCGATGACCGGTCACCGGCATTCGCGCCCGGATGGACGCCTGTTCGTTGCTGTCGCGCTCGGCCAGCAACACGGCTTCGCCTTGTTCCTGCTGCGCCAGAACGCGGCCCCACGGATCGATAATCGCCCCGTGGCCAAAGGTTTCTCGCGGCCCCGGATGCGTCCCGCCCTGGGCTGCCGCCAGCACGTAGCACTGGGTTTCAATCGCCCGTGCCCGGATCAACACGTCCCAGTGCGCCGCCCCCGTCACCGCGGTGAAGGCCGACGGTGCGGTAATCAATTCAGCCCCGGCCGCACGCAATTCGCTGTACAGCTCCGGGAAGCGCAAGTCATAACACACCGTCAGGCCGAGCCGGCCGACCGGTGTGTCCGCCACAACCACGTTACTGCCATAAGCATAGTCATCGGATTCGCGGTAACGCCCACGATTGTCCGCCACGTCCACATCGAACAGATGCAACTTGTCATAGCGGGCAACGATTTCGCCCTGATCGTCCACCAGCAACGAGCAGGCATTTGATTTCGCTTCGGGTTGCCCCGCCGGCGGCAACGGCAAGGTGCCGGCCACTATCCATAACTTGAGGTCGCGGGCGGTCTGTTTCAACCACGGCAGGATCGGGCCTTCGCCAAGTGCTTCGGCACGGCCGATATCGGCGATGTCGCGACGCCCCATGGCGGCGAAGTTTTCCGGCAGCACCGCCAGCTTCGCGCCAGCGTTGGCTGCTTGTTCGAGCAAACGCCGGGCATCGCGCAGATTGGCCAGCACGTCGCTCTGGCTGACCATTTGAATCACCGCAAAAGACATGGCGAACTCCGCAAGAGGTAGGCAGCCATGCTACTCCATCGGTTTATAGCCTGGCTGATCAAAAAGGCTTGTCGAAGGTGATTTTCGGCTCTTTCCACGGGCCTTTGACGGTGTATTTGACACTGGCGAACCGCGCCACGCGATCACCGATCAGTTTGTCGATCAGGAAAAGCGCGCCACCGACCGCGGGAGCACCAACGATCAACGCTGCGATCGGCAGGTTATTGGTCACCGGCAGGGTCACCAGCAATTTGGCGTCGACCTGATCGCCGACCAGATCCAGCGTACCGTTCAGCTCAATGTTGCTCGACGGTCCGGTCAGTTTGATCGGCTCCTGCGTCACATACACGCCGTTGTTCGCCACCAGCAATCCCTTGACCCGGTCATAGCTCAAGCCTTTGCCGAACAGGTCGGAGAAGTCGAGGCGCAGACGCCGGCCGATGGAGTTGAAGTTAAGCAGACCGAACACCCGCAGCGCCTGGGCGCCGCCCTCGACCTCGACGAACTGGCCCTTGTTCAGCGACGCATCGAGCGTGCCGGAGAAGCGCTTGGTCGCCAGCCACGCCGGCGAGCCCGGCCAGCGGCCATCGACATCCATATGGAATTCTTCACTGGTCACGCTCGGCGCAAAGCCCCAGCCCTTGAGCACGTCGGCGAGATTCTTGCCGCCGATCCGGCCCTTGTACCAACTGCTGGTGGCACCGGGTGTCCCCTCCCAGCCACCGCTGCCCTGCAACAGAATGCCTTTGAGGCCCATGTCCAGATTGTTCAGGGCGATACCTTTGGCCGTCGGCCGGACTTTCAGCGACCAGCCACCGACCAGATCCTGGCCCTGGAACAGCTGATTGATCGTGATATCGAGCGCCGGGATTTTGGTCGGATCGACCGAGGCCAGCGGGTCAGGCGCGTTCTCGTCGGCCTGCACCGTCGGGTCCGGCGCCGGCAGACGCACATATTGCAGGTTCACCACAATCGGCGCGGCCTTGGCGTCGGGAATGCCGGCGGTGCCTTTGGCCTGCTGACTGTCGAGGGCCAGGGCCCAGGCGCCGGGCTTGCGATCCAGTTGCACCGCTGCCTGATCCAGCGTCGTGCCGAAGGCCGTCAGTTTGCCGACCTTGAAGTCCGCGCTGCTGAGCAGTTGCTTGGCGCTGCCGCCCGGGTCCTGACCGGCGTACTTGTCCACCAGATCCTGCCAGGGTTTGACGTCCAGCTCCGACAGCACGCCGCGTATGCGCAAGCCTTTGTTGCCCGGCAATACCGCTTCGCCGGCGCCGAGGAACAGCTCGCCACGGCCATCGGCGAAATTGCTCGGAGGCGCGGCGAACGTGAAGTTGGCCAGTTGATCGTAATTGACCCAGTAACGCCGCTCCTGACCTTGCAGGGTCATGCGGAATACCGTGTCACGTCCGACATCGGCGGTCATGCCGAACGGCGCAGGCAGATCCACCGCCACGCCCTTCATACTGGAGCTGACCATCAACTGGCTGTCAGCACCGTCCAGATTCACTTGTAACTGGTAAGGAATCGTCCCGGACACCGGCAGTGGCTGAGTCACGCCGAGCCAGTCGGTGAGTTTCTTGACCTCGACCTGCCCCGACGCCGCCACCCGGGTCTTGAGCTTGCCAGGGCCGCCGTCTGCAAATATCTGCGCAGTGACCGGTTTGTCGAAAGCCCGGGCGCTGATGTTCTGCCCGCTCAAACCCTTGGCGCTGTCGAAGCGGAAGTCGCCCTTGAGCTGGCTCAATTCCAACTTCGGCTCGGCCAATTTCAATCGCGCATTGGCGGTCTTGAAGTCCACGAGGATCTTCGGCTGATCGCCCTTGGCCAACGGCACATCCAGTTTGAGTTTGCCTTGCAGATCACCCTCGCCTTCCCAGCCGGCGAAGGTGTCGGCGGTGCCGATCGGCGCTTCCTGGAGAATCTTCAAGCCGTCGCCCAGGCCGCCGGCAAATGCGCCGTCGAGGAACATATGGCTGTGTTCGCCACTCGGCACATGGGGAATATTGACGAAGACGTCGCTGACCTGGGTATCGAGCAACTGCCCCTTGCTGGCGACGATGCGCACACCGCTGTCCTCGATGAACACATCGCCGCTGACCTTGCTCACGTGTGGCCAGCCAGGCTGGAATGCCAGTTCGGCGTCGTGCACCTTGAAGAACAGGCTGATGCTGCGATCCGCATCTGCGGCGCCTTTGTTCAGGGAACCCTGATACTGAAAGAACCCTTGATCCACCGCGCCTTTGAGAATCGCCGTGCGCAGCCATTCGTCGAGGGCCGGGCTCAGGACTTCCGGCAGGTATTTGGCGGTGTAGCGACCGTCGCCGTCCACCAGGCCGACCCGCAGGTCCATGTAGTCTTCCTGGGTGTGGTCGAAATGCAGGCGGATCAGGAAGTCGCCGGCAATCTTGCCCTCTTCGCCGAGTACCTTCAGGTACGGCGCGATCAGGGTGAAGCCTTCCTTATCGAGTTTCCAAGTCAACCGGGCGTTGGCCTGAATGTATTGCCATGGTTTGGCGAAGATCGGATCGAGGTGCAGGACGAAGTCCTTGCTGTCCATGCGCAACTCACCGCCGCCGAGGTTGCCGGTCAGGCTGCCGCTGACATTCCGCGCTGCGGGTGCGCCGTGATAGGCGTCGAAGCCGACCTGATCAAGATTGGCGGCGAAACTGAATTTGCTGTCATCGGTGGCATTCGGTCGCAGATCCAGCAGTACGTTGCGCAAGCCACCGGTCACTTTCAGATGTTCGACCACAGTCGCAAAACCCTGCGGCAGCGGCCCCAGCGCGTTGAGCAATGGCGTGATCGGGGTCAGGTCGAGGCGGTCGGCCTGCAGGTGCCAGAGTTCCTCGACTTTGTCGGTGGCGGCGGTCTGCTTGACCTGAACACGGGACTCCCAACGGGTTTCGCCAAAATTCATTGCCAGCGAATCGAGAGTGACGGTCGCGCCCTCGGCACTGCGCTGGAAGTAACCGTTGAGGGCCAGGTTGTTGATCCGGATCGGCTTGCGCTCGCCGTAGGCACCGTTGAGTTGCGGAGCGTTGAGGCGGATGGCGGCGCTTTGCAACGCACCCTCGCTCCAGTTGACCCACAGTTCGCCGCCGGCCTTGATCTCGGAGAAATTCCATTGCTGGGTCAGGCGCTCGGGCAACCATTTCGCCCAGTCGCTTTGCGGCAGGCTGACATAGCCTTCGACCGCACTGTCCTGCAACTGGCTGGCACGAATCCGCGTACGCAGGCTCAGTGCGACGGGTTGTCCGTCGGGCAAGGTCAACCGCGCGTCGAGGCGCTGGCGATTGAGACCGGTCTTGAGATTGAGTCCGACGTAGGTGAACGTCAGTGGAGCGTGATCCAGCGGCTGCAAGGTCACCTGACTATCGAGCACCGACAACTGCTGGACCATTTGCATGCGGTTGAACAGTTGCTCGGGATCCATGGGCTGATCATTCTGCACCGGCAAGCCTTCGAGCGCCCATTGGCCGTCTTCACCCTCCTTGAGGCTGATCTTCAGACCATTGAGTTCAAGATGCGCGATGCGTACTTCCCGGGCCAGCAGACTGGCCCACAGATCCGGCACTGCGCGCACCCGATCCAGACGCAAGGCATTGGCGCCTTCGCCGACCATCACGTCGTGAGCCAGCAGGATCGGCGCAAAGCCGCTCCAGTTGCCTTCCAGCTCACCGATCTGCAACGGCATGCCCAGGGCCGCGCTGGCCTTGTCTTCGATGTCGGCGCGATATTCGGCCACCAGTGGCGTGAGTTCCCGGCCGAGGCTGACGTACAGCGCCATCAACACCAGAACCAACGCGCACAGGCCCAGACCCCAGCGAGTCAGTGCAGCCAAAATGCGTGTCAGACGTTCCATGTCAGTTGGCTCCCATGGCAAAAATACTGCAAAAAGCTGAGGCCAGCCGTTTCAGGAAAAAGGTGACGCAGGGGATCAGAGCAGCACCACGTCATATTGTTCCTGGGAATACATGGTTTCCACCTGGAAGCGTATGGTGCGCCCGATAAACCCTTCAAGCTCGGCGACGTTACCGGACTCTTCATCGAGCAGCCGGTCGACGACTTTCTGGTTCGCCAATACGCGATAACCCTCGGCCTGATAGGCCCGCGCCTCGCGCAGGATCTCGCGGAAAATCTCGTAGCAAATGGTTTCCGGCGTCTTCAGCTTGCCGCGTCCCTGACAACTGCTGCAAGGCTCGCACAGCACCTGCTCCAGGCTTTCGCGAGTCCGTTTGCGGGTCATCTGCACCAGACCCAGCTCGGTAATGCCGATGATGTTGGTCTTGGCGTGATCGCGCTCCAGCTGTTTTTCCAGGGTACGCAGTACCTGACGCTGGTGCTCTTCATCTTCCATGTCGATGAAGTCGATGATGATGATCCCGCCCAGATTGCGCAAACGCATCTGCCGGGCAATCGCGGTGGCGGCTTCGAGGTTGGTCTTGAAGATGGTTTCTTCGAGGTTGCGATGCCCGACGAACGCGCCGGTGTTCACGTCGATGGTGGTCATGGCCTCTGCCGGGTCCACCACCAGATAACCGCCGGACTTCAGCGGCACCTTGCGCTCGAGGGCTTTCTGGATTTCGTCTTCGACGCCGTACAGGTCGAAAATCGGCCGTTCGCCCGGATAATGCTCCAGACGATCGGCGATTTCCGGCATCAGTTCGGCGACGAACTGCGTGGTTTTCTGAAAGGTTTCCCGGGAGTCGATGCGGATCTTCTCGATCTTCGGGCTGACCAGATCCCGCAAGGTGCGCAGGGCCAGACCGAGGTCTTCGTAGATCACGCTCGGCGCGCCGATGGTCTTGATCTGTTCGTTGATCTGATCCCACAGGCGGCGCAGGTAGCGGATGTCCATCAGGATTTCATCGGCCCCGGCGCCTTCGGCAGCGGTGCGCAGGATAAAACCACCGGCCTCCTTGATGCCTTCTTTGGCCACGCAATCGCTGACCACCTGCTTGAGGCGTTCGCGCTCGGCTTCGTCTTCGATCTTCAGGGAAATACCGACGTGAGCGGTGCGCGGCATGTACACCAGATAGCGGGAAGGGATCGACAGCTGAGTGGTCAGACGCGCCCCTTTGGAGCCGATCGGGTCCTTGGTGACTTGCACCACCAGGCTCTGGCCTTCATGCACCAGCGCGCTGATGCTTTCCACGGCCGGGCCTTCACGCAGGGAAATTTCCGAAGCGTGGATGAACGCCGCACGATCCAGGCCGATGTCGACGAAGGCCGCCTGCATGCCCGGCAATACCCGCACGACCTTGCCTTTATAGATGTTGCCGACGATCCCGCGTTTTTGCGTGCGCTCGACGTGCACTTCTTGCAGCACACCGTTTTCGACCACCGCCACGCGCGATTCCATCGGCGTGATGTTGATCAGAATCTCTTCACTCATGGCAGGGTCTCGTTCAGGCATGTTCACGATAATGGCCGCATCTTGTTCCGTTCGACGCTTACTGCGCACTCAGGTTTTGCCAACAGGGTATGCCGAAATGGCCGAGCAGTTCTGCGCTTTCGCACACCGGCAAACCGACCACAGCTGAATAGCTGCCGTTGAGACCGGCGACGAACACCGCGCCCAGTCCCTGAATGCCGTAACCGCCGGCCTTGTCCCGAGGTTCGCCGCTGGCCCAGTAGGCGGCGGCTTCTTCGCGACTGATCGCCCGGAACCGTACCAGACTGCGCACCACTTGCGACTCGCAGCGCTCACCGTCAAGCACGGCGATGGCGGTCAGCACTTCGTGCTCCTTGCCGGACAACATCATCAGCATGGCGCATGCGTCGGCTTCGTCCACCGGTTTACCGAGAATTTTGCCGTCCAGCACCACAGCGGTATCGGCGCCCAACACGCAAAACGGTTTATCGCTGACGACAGAACGCTGCCCGGCCTCAGCCTTGCCGCGCGCCAGGCGCTCGACATAGGCCGATGGGGATTCATTGGCGAAAGGGGTTTCATCGATATCCGCACTGATGGCGGTGAACGGAACGCCGATCTGCGTGAGCAATTCACGTCGACGCGGCGATCCAGAGGCGAGGTAAAGCGGCTTCATCCAAACATCTCCCTGTTGAGTGCCCTGCCTCATGGCACCGGTGGGGGCCCATGCCTGACCGAATCAGTTGATTTTGTAGCGCCGGCGCAATCCACGCAAAGCGAAGCTGACCCAAGGCCAGAGCAAGGCGCTGACCAGTGCCGGCAAAACCAGCGCCAGGGTCGGCTGGCGGTTGCCAGTCAGGGCACTGAGCCACAATTGCACAAGTTGCGCGAGGCCGAAGATCACCAGGATCACCAGGCACTGCTGCCACATCGGGAACATCCGCAGGCGTTGCTGCAACGACAACACCAGGAACGTGATCAACGTCAGGATCAACGCGTTCTGTCCCAGCAGCGTGCCGTACAGCACGTCTTCAGCCAGCCCGAGGCAAAATGCGGTGACCATGCCGACCTTTTGCGGCAGGGCCAATGCCCAGAATGCCAGGAGCAAGGCCAGCCACAGCGGGCGCAGGATTTCCATGAATTGCGGCAACGGCGACACGCTGAGCAGCATGCCGATCAGAAACGTCAGCCAGACGATCCAGCCGTTTCGGGAGGCTTTGACACCGACCATTATTCTCGTCCCCCAGTGGTGGCCGGCGCAGTGACAGGCGGTTTGGCGGCCGGCCGTGCACTGGCGGGCTGAGCGGCCGGCGGCTTGCTGGCGGCCGGCGTCGCTGCGGGTGGTTTGGCTGGCGGCTTGCTCGCGGCGGGTTTGGCCGGCGTAGCAGCAGCGGGTGCAGTGGCTGGCGTACCCGACGCAGCAGGAGCCTGAGCCGGCGTATTCACCGTTTTCGGCACCGTGGCTGGAATGATCGGGCCACCGCCAAACGCATCAAGATTTTCCTGAGCCTGCGCCGCATCGTTCGCACGTTCTTCAGCCGTACGGTTGTCGCTGAACACCAGCAACAGGTAGCGGCTGCGGTTCAGCGCTGCAGTCGGCACGGCACGGACAATGGCGAATGGCTGGCCGGAATCGTGGATCACTTCCTTGACCGTCGCCACCGGATAACCGGCCGGGAAGCGCTGTCCCAGACCGGAGCTGACCAGCAGATCGCCTTCCTTGACATCGGCGGTGTCGGCCACATGCCGCAGCTCCAGACGCTCAGGGTTACCGGTGCCGCTGGCAATCGCCCGCAGACCGTTTCGGTTCACCTGTACAGGAATGCTGTGGGTCGAGTCGGTCAGCAGCAAGACACGGGAGGTGTACGGCATCAGCTCGACCACCTGCCCCATCAGGCCACGCGCATCAAGCACCGGCTGACCGAGCACCACACCGTCGCGCTCACCTTTATTGATGATGATGCGATGGGTGAAGGGATTCGGGTCCATGCCGATCAGTTCGGCCACTTCGACCTTCTCATTGACCAGCGCGGAGGAATTGAGCAACTCGCGCAGACGGACGTTCTGCTCGGTGAGGGCGGCAAGCTTCTGCATGCGGCCCTGCAACAGCAGGTTCTCGGTCTTGAGTTTTTCGTTTTCGGCGACCAGCTCGGTGCGGCTGCCGAACTGACTGGCGACACCTTCCCACAGCCTGCCGGGCAGGTCGGTGATCCAGTAAGCGTCCATCAGCACCAGCGACATCTGGCTGCGGGCAGGCTTGAGCAGGCTGAAACGGGCATCGACCACCATCAGCGCGACCGACAGCACGGCCAGCACCAACAAGCGCACGCCCAGTGAGGGGCCCTTGGCGAAAAGCGGTTTAATAGGCCGCTCCTCCCAGGCAAATGTTCTGTTTATTCATACGGCATCAAACCGGCCTGGATGAAGACTGACAGAAGATAAACGCCAACAGGCAGCACTGCAAAGTGCTGCCTGCGCGCTCACCCACGTATTGCACCCGGCGACTTATTCGCTGGAGAGCAGGTCCATGGTGTGCTTGTCCATCATTTCCAGTGCACGGCCACCGCCGCGAGCCACGCAGGTCAGCGGATCTTCGGCAACGATCACCGGCAGACCGGTTTCCTGGGCCAACAGCTTGTCGAGGTCACGCAGCAGCGCGCCACCACCGGTCAGCACCAGGCCACGCTCGGCGATGTCGGAAGCCAGTTCCGGCGGCGATTGCTCCAGGGCGCTTTTCACAGCCTGAACGATGGTAGCCAGGGACTCTTGCAGAGCTTCCAGCACTTCGTTGGAGTTCAGGGTGAATGCGCGTGGAACGCCTTCGGCCAGGTTGCGACCGCGAACGTCGACTTCGCGAACTTCGCCGCCCGGGTAGGCCGTGCCGATTTCCTGCTTGATGCGCTCTGCAGTCGACTCGCCGATCAGGCTGCCGTAGTTGCGGCGCACGTAGGTGATGATCGCTTCGTCGAAGCGGTCGCCGCCAACGCGGACGGATTCGGCATAGACCACGCCGTTCAGGGAGATCAGCGCGATTTCGGTGGTACCGCCACCGATATCCACGACCATCGAGCCGCGAGCTTCTTCAACCGGCAGGCCGGCACCGATCGCCGCAGCCATCGGTTCTTCGATCAGGAACACTTCACGGGCACCGGCGCCAAGGGCCGATTCACGGATGGCGCGACGCTCAACCTGGGTGGACTTGCAAGGAACGCAGATCAGCACACGAGGGCTGGGCTGCAGGAAGCTGTTTTCGTGAACCTTGTTGATAAAGTATTGCAGCATCTTTTCGCAGACGCTGAAGTCGGCGATCACGCCGTCCTTCATCGGACGAATGGCAGCAATGTTGCCCGGCGTACGGCCAAGCATGCGCTTCGCTTCGGTGCCGACAGCAACGACACTTTTCTGGTTACCGTGTGTCCGAATGGCCACAACCGATGGCTCATTCAGGACGATACCGCGCTCGCGCACGTAAATAAGGGTGTTGGCAGTGCCCAGGTCAATGGAAAGATCGCTGGAAAACATGCCACGCAGTTTCTTGAACATGGGAAAGGGACCCTAGGCAACGCGTGGGTAAAAAAGTGCGGCAAACTCTAACAACGACAGGGATTTTGGGCAAGGCGCCAATATGTTAAATTGGCCGCTTTTCTGTGCACCAAGCCCCACAATCGCGGCCTTATGACCGTAGAAGTGCGGTAGTGTTCCGACAATCTAACACACGGACGCCGTCCGTCCTGTTTTCCACTGGAGAAACCCGATGGCGCTAGAACGCTCCGACGTGGAAAAAATCGCTCATCTGGCCAGCCTTGGCCTGAATGACGCCGATCTTCCACACATCACTTCGGCCCTCAACAGCATTCTCGGGCTGGTCGACGAAATGCAGGCGGTCAATACCGACGGTATCGAGCCGCTGGCCCACCCGCTGGAAGCCAGTCAGCGCCTGCGCGCCGACGTCGTGACCGAAAGCAATAACCGCGAGGCTTATCAGTCCATCGCACCAGCGGTCGAAAACGGCCTGTATCTGGTTCCGAAAGTCATCGACTAAAGGGAAAGAGCCTGCAATGCATCAAATGACTCTGGCCGAGATCGCCCGCGGTCTCGCCGATAAAAAGTTTTCCTCCGAAGAGCTGACCAAAGTCCTGCTGGCGCGCATTACCCAGCTCGATCCGCAGCTCAACAGTTTCATCAGCCTCACCGAAGAGCTGGCCCTCGAGCAGGCGAAAACCGCCGACGCGCGCCGGGCCAACGGTGAGAGCGGCGCGCTGCTGGGTGCGCCGATCGCCCACAAAGACCTGTTCTGCACCCAGGGCATCCGCACCAGCTGCGGCTCGAAGATGCTCGACAACTTCAAGGCCCCGTACGACGCCACCGTGGTGTCGAAGCTGGCTGCCGCCGGCACCGTGACACTGGGCAAGACCAACATGGACGAATTCGCCATGGGTTCGGCCAACGAGTCGAGCTGGTACGGCGCGGTGAAGAACCCGTGGAACCTGGAACACGTACCGGGCGGTTCGTCCGGTGGTTCGGCGGCGGCGGTTGCCGCTCGCCTGTTGCCTGCCGCCACGGCCACAGACACCGGCGGCTCGATCCGCCAGCCGGCCGCGTTCACCAACCTCACCGGCCTGAAACCGACCTACGGTCGTGTTTCGCGCTGGGGCATGATCGCTTACGCTTCCAGCCTCGATCAGGGTGGCCCGCTGGCTCGCACCGCCGAAGACTGCGCGATTCTGTTGCAAGGTATGGCCGGCTTCGATCCTAACGACTCCACCAGCATCGATGAACCGGTGCCGGACTACGCCGCCGGCCTGAATGGCTCGCTGCAAGGCCTGCGCATCGGCGTGCCGAAGGAATACTTCGGTGCCGGTCTCGACCCGCGCATCGCCGACCTGATCCAGAACAGCATCAAGGAGCTGCAGAAGCTCGGTGCCGTGATCAAGGAAATCAGCCTGCCGAACATGCAGCACGCGATTCCTGCGTACTACGTGATCGCTCCGGCGGAAGCCTCTTCCAACCTGTCGCGTTTCGACGGCGTGCGCTTCGGCCACCGCTGCGAAGACCCGAAGAACCTGGAAGACCTGTACAAGCGCTCCCGCGGCGAAGGCTTCGGTGCCGAAGTACAGCGCCGGATCATGGTGGGTGCCTACGCGCTGTCCGCCGGTTACTACGACGCCTACTACCTGAAAGCGCAGAAGATCCGTCGTCTGGTGAAGAACGACTTCATGGCTGCCTTTAATGAAGTCGACATCATCCTCGGCCCGACCACGCCAAACCCGGCCTGGAAACTCGGCGCCAAGAACAGCGACCCGGTCGCTGCCTACCTGGAAGACGTCTACACCATCACCGCCAATCTTGCGGGCCTGCCGGGCCTGTCGATGCCGGCCGGTTTCGTCGACGGCCTGCCGGTCGGCGTGCAACTGCTCGCTCCGTATTTCCAGGAAGGCCGTTTGCTCAATGTTGCGCACCAGTATCAGTTGAACACTGACTGGCACACCCGCACCCCAACCGGCTTCTGAGGAGACACACATGCAATGGGAAGTCGTGATCGGGCTGGAGATTCATACCCAGCTCACCACCCGGTCGAAAATCTTTTCCGGTAGTTCCACCCAGTTCGGTTCCGAGCCGAACACCCAGGCCAGCCTGATCGACCTGGGCATGCCCGGCGTACTGCCGGTGCTCAACCAGGAAGCGGTGCGCATGGCGGTGATGTTCGGTCTGGCGATTGACGCCGAGATCGGTCAGCACAACGTGTTCGCCCGTAAAAATTATTTCTACCCGGACCTGCCGAAGGGCTACCAGATCAGCCAGATGGAATTGCCGATCGTCGGCAAGGGCCACCTGGACATCGCCCTGGAAGACGGCACGGTCAAACGTGTCGGCATCACCCGTGCGCACCTGGAAGAAGACGCCGGCAAGAGCCTGCACGAAGAATTCAGCGGTGCCACCGGCATCGACCTGAACCGTGCCGGCACGCCGCTGCTGGAAATCGTTTCCGAGCCTGACATGCGCAGCGCCAAGGAAGCCGTGGCCTACGTCAAGGCGATCCACGCGCTGGTGCGTTACCTGGGCATCTGCGACGGCAACATGGCCGAAGGCTCGCTGCGTTGCGACTGCAACGTGTCGGTGCGTCCGAAAGGCCAGGTCGAGTTCGGCACTCGCTGCGAGATCAAGAACGTCAACTCGTTCCGCTTCATCGAGAAGGCGATCAACTCCGAGATCCAGCGTCAGATCGACCTGATCGAAGACGGCGGCAAAGTGATCCAGCAGACCCGTCTGTACGATCCGAACAAGGACGAAACCCGTCCGATGCGCAGCAAGGAAGAAGCCAACGACTACCGTTACTTCCCCGATCCGGACCTGCTGCCGGTGGTCATCGAGGACTCGTTCCTCAATGACGTGCGCGCCACCCTGCCGGAACTGCCACCGCAGAAGCGCGAGCGCTTCCAGAGTGCCTTCGGCCTGTCGGCCTACGACGCCAACGTGCTGGCCACCAGCCGTGAGCAGGCGGACTACTTCGAAAAAGTCGCGAGCATTGGCGGCGACGCCAAACTGGCGGCGAACTGGGTGATGGTCGAGTTGGGCAGCCTGCTCAACAAACAGAACCTGGACATCGAGGATTCGCCGGTTTCGGCCGAGCAACTGGGCGGCATGCTGCTGCGCATCAAGGACAACACCATCTCCGGCAAGATCGCCAAAGTGGTGTTCGAAGCGATGGCCAACGGCGAAGGCAGCGCAGACGAGATCATCGAAAAGCGCGGCCTGAAGCAAGTGACCGACACCGGCGCGATCTCGGCGGTGCTGGACGAAATGCTCGCGGCCAACGCCGAGCAGGTCGAACAATACCGTGCGGCAGACGAAGCCAAGCGCGGCAAGATGTTCGGTTTCTTCGTCGGTCAGGCCATGAAAGCCTCCAAGGGCAAGGCCAACCCGCAGCAAGTGAACGAACTGCTGAAAAGCAAGCTCGAAGGCTGATGAAAATGGGGCCAGTTCCAACGCCTGGCTCCATTCCCTGTGGGAGCCGGCAGGCTGGCTCCCACATCTGTTTTCGGGAAACCTTTGAATGAAGCGTCTATTCATCAGCTGCGCCCTGCTCTCTCTGTTGGCCGGTTGCGCCAGCACCGATGTCATCGACCCGCACGGTTACGACCAGACCGGCGTCGCCTCCTATTACGGAGCCAAACACCACGGTAAACGCACCGCCAGCGGCGAAGCGTTCAACCAGAATTCCCTGACCGCCGCCCACCGCCAGTTGCCGTTCGGCACGCGGGTGAAGGTCACCAACCTGAAAAACGACAAATCCTGCGTGGTGCGTATCAACGACCGCGGGCCGCATACCCGTGGGCGCATCATCGATGTTTCACGGGAAGCCGCCGAACGCCTCGGCATGATTGGCAGCGGCACGGCGCGGGTTCGCGTGCAGGCCCTCGACGACTGATGGAGCGCCCGCCATTTTCGGACTGACCGATTTACCGCTGATCAACGTGATCGAACTGCTCTGCGGATTGTTCCTGCTGATCGCCGGTGCCGAACTGATGGTGCGCGCCGCCGTCCGCCTGGCCGCGCGCCTGCATGTACGGCCGCTGATCATCGGCCTGACCATCGTCGCCCTCGGCAGCAGCGCCCCGCAAATGGCGGTCAGCCTGCAAGCGACCCTGACACACAACCCCGACATCGCGGTCGGCAGCGTGATCGGCAGCAGCATTTTCAACATCCTTGTGACCCTCGGCCTGTCGGCGCTGATCATCCCGTTGCGCGTCTCACGGCAACTGGTGCGCCTGGATATTCCGATGATGATCGGCGCCAGTCTGCTGGTGTTCGTACTGGCCTGGAACGAACAGATCGGCCGCTTCGACGGCCTCCTGCTGCTGGCGGCTCTGGGGTTGTACCTCGGCTTGCTGCTGCGCCAGTCGCGCCACTCTGCCCGGCCACATTCCGATCATCCTCAGACTCAGCCCGCCCCCTGGTTCACCAGCCTGCTGATGATCATCGCCGGTCTCGCCATGCTGGTGTTCGCCGGGCATTTGCTGCTGGGTGCAGCGGTCGCAGTGGCCACCGATCTCGGGTTCTCCGAACGGGTGATCGGCCTGACCGTGGTCGCTGTCGGCACTTCGCTGCCGGAACTCGCCACTTCGTTGATCGCTGCATTGCGCGGTCAGCGGGACATTGCCGTGGGCAACGTGATCGGCGCCAACCTGTTCAACCTGCTCGGGGTCCTCGGCATCACGGCGTTGATCGCCCCGACGCCACTGTCGGTGTCGCCGAATGCGCTGGATTTCGACCTGCCGGTGATGCTCGGCGTCGCCACGCTGTGCCTGCCGGTGTTCTACTCCGGCTACCGCGTGACCCGGGCCGAAGGCTTGCTGCTGCTCGGCTTGTACCTCGCGTATGCGCTGCATGTGGTGTCCTTCACCACCGGCATGCCGCTGGCCGGCAAGCTCGAACGGTTGATGCTGTTTTATGTTTTGCCGACGCTGCTGACGTTTCTGTTTTTCACGTCCGTGCGCGCCTGGCGCCGCCAACACCACAAGAGGGATGTGCCATGACCGAATCGAAGAAATCCGGGGTCGAAATCCGCCGCCAGGTAATGGGCGATGCGTTCGTCGACCGCGCCCTGGGCAATGCCACCCAATTCACGCAACCGCTGCAGGACTTCGTCAATGAACATGCCTGGGGCGGTGTGTGGAATCGCGAAGGTCTGCCGCTGAAGACCCGCAGCCTGATCACCCTCGCCGCGCTGACCGCGTTGAAGTGCCCGCAGGAATTGAAGGGCCACGTGCGCGGCGCGTTGAACAATGGCTGCACGGTCGACGAGATCCGCGAGGCGCTACTGCATTGCGCGGTGTATGCCGGGGTGCCGGCGGCGATCGATGCGTTTCGGGCTGCGCAGGAAGTGATCGACAGTTACCAGAAGCCTGAGTAACAGCCAGCCTCAGATCCAACCGCCCCACTGCAACAGAAAGATCCCGACGTTGGTGGTCACCGCCGCCATCAACGTGGTCAACACTATGATCGCCGCCGCCAGTTCATGGTTACCCTGGGCCGCCCGTGCCATGACAAAACTGGCGGCCGCCGTCGGGCTGCCGAAGTACAGAAACAGAATCCCCAGCTCCGCCCCGCGAAAGCCCCACAGCCATGCGCCCAGCGTGGCGAACACCGGCAAGCCGATCATCTTCACCAGACTCGAACTGAGCGCCATGCTCCCGCTCTTGCGCAGCGCCGCCAGCGACAGCGTGCCGCCGATGCAGATCAACGCCAGTGGCAGCGTGGTTTGCGCCAGGTACTGGCCGGACGTCTCCAGCCAGCCCGGCAAGCCGATCTTGAACCAGGCAAACGGCGCCGCCGCGATCACGCTGATGATCAGCGGATTGCTGAACACGCTTTTGCAGATGCTCCACGGATCGGACTTGATCACCGGGCTGTACACCGCCAGCACAATGGTCGACAGCGTGTTGTAGAACAGGATCACCAGCGCCGCGAGAATCGCCCCGAGGGAAATCCCGTAGTCGCCATACATGCTCGCGGCCAGTGCCAGACCGATCACCCCGTTGTTGCCGCGAAACGCGCCTTGCGTGTAGATGCCGCGATCCTCGCGCGGGCAGCGGAGAATCGCCCAGCCCCAGGCCAGGGCAAAACTGGCCAGGGTGGCGACGGCGAAATAGATCAGCAGCGCCGGTTGCAGCGCGGCGTGCAGGTCGGCATGGAGGATGCCGAGAAACAGCAGTGCCGGCATGCTGACGTTGAACACCAGCGACGACGCCGTGTGGATGAAGTTGTCGTTGATCCAGTCGATGCGCTTGAGCAACACCCCGAGAAACAGCATGGCAAACACCGGCGCGGTGATGTTCAGGGTTTCGAGGAAGATTGCCAGCATGCCGGAGAGCCTTGGAGGTAAGCGTCGTTAGGGGGCTAATGATAAGCCACAAGTTCTCCGGCGTCTGGTCGAACGCTATCGCGAGCGGGCTCGCTCCCACATTGATCTTCGGTGCACACACAATTTGTGCAACGAAGGAGATCTCGGTGGGAGCGAGCCTGCTCGCGATGCAGGCGACTCGGACTCAGGTGATAGGCGCCGGATTGAACAACGTAATGTCGTTATGCAGCTTGTGCTTCTCGGCCCACGTCTGCTGCTTGCCGCTCGCCACATCCAGATAGTAGTGGAACAACTCCCAGCCCAACTCCTCAATGCTTGCGCGACCGGTAGCAATCCGCCCGGCATCGATGTCGATCAGGTCCGGCCAGCGCTGTGCCAGTTCGGTCCGGGTCGACACCTTCACCACCGGCGCCATGGCCAGACCATAAGGCGTGCCACGCCCGGTGGTGAACACGTGCAGGTTCATCCCCGCCGCCAGTTGCAAGGTGCCGCAGACAAAATCACTCGCCGGCGTTGCACAGAAAATCAAACCCTTCTGCTTGAAGCGTTCCCCAGGGCCGAGCACACCGCTGATCGCACTGCTGCCGGACTTCACGATCGAGCCCAAGGACTTCTCGACAATGTTCGACAACCCGCCCTTCTTGTTACCCGGCGTGGTGTTGGCGCTGCGATCCGCCTCGCCCTTGGCCAGGTAACGGTCGTACCAGTCCATCTCGCGCACCAGTTCCTCGGCAACGGTTTTGCTCTGGGCCCGTGAGGTCAGCAGATAAATCGCGTCGCGCACTTCGGTGACTTCGGAAAACATCACCGTCGCCCCCGCCCGCAACAGCAAGTCCGAGGCATAACCCAGCGCCGGGTTGGCGGTGATCCCGGAAAACGCATCGCTGCCACCGCACTGCATGCCGAGGATCAGCTCGGACGCCGGCACGGTTTCCCGGCGGCGCTGGTCGAGTTTCTTCAGGCGGGTTTCGGCCAGTTCCATGATCTGCTCGATCATCTCGGTGAAACCGTGACTGGAATCCTGCAAGCGATACAGCCATGGCTCGCTCAAATCCACCGACGCGTCGTCTTCGTGCATCACCTGCCCGGCCTGCAATTTCTCGCAGCCCAGGCTGATCACCAGCGCCTCGCCACCGAGGTTCGGGTTGCGCGCCAGATTGCGCACGGTGCGGATCGGGATGTAGGCGTCGGTGGCCGTAATGGCCACGCCGCAACCGTAACTGTGAGTCAGCGCCACCACGTCATCGACGTGGGGGTACTTCGGCAGCAGTTCATCCTTGATGCGTTTGACCGCGTGATCCAGCACCCCGGTGACGCACTGCACGGTGGTGGTGATCCCGAGGATATTGCGCGTTCCGACGGTGCCGTCGGCATTGCGATAACCCTCGAACGTGAAGCCTTCCAGCGGAGCCTGCGCGGCCGGCACGTCGGTGGACAGCGGCAAGCTGTCCAGCGGCGGCGCGGTCGGCATGCGCAGTTGATCTTCCTTGACCCAACTGCCACGGGGAATCGGCTGCAACGCGTAGCCAATTATCTGACCGTAGCGAATCACCGTGCCGCCCTCGGGGATGTCCACGAGGCTGACCTTGTGACTCTGCGGCACAAAATCCACCGTCACCAGGCCATCGGCAAATGCGGTGCCGGCCGGAACGCCCTGGTCATTGACCACGACCACTACGTTGTCCCGCTCGTGCAGGCGGATGTAGCGCGGCGAGTCGGAATGTTCAATCAACTGCATGGCGCCGCTCCTCAGGAATGCGCTTGAGACAATTTACCGGTGGCTTCGGAACCGCCATTGGCTGGCGGCTCTTTCAGTACCACACGTTTGATCGGGCCGACGATCACCAGGTAGCTGAACACCGCCACCAGCGCGTTGGCACCGACGAACACCAGCGCCCACTTGAACGAACCGGTGGAGCTGATGATGTAGCCGATGACGATCGGCGTAGTGATCGAGGCAATGTTGCCGAAGGTGTTGAACAGGCCGCCACTGAGACCGGCGATCTGCTTCGGCGAAGTGTCGGACACCACCGCCCAGCCCAGTGCGCCCACACCTTTGCCGAAGAACGCCAGGGCCATGAAACCGACCACCATCCATTCCACCTCGACATAGTTGCACGCGACGATGCTGCTGGAGACCAGCAGACCGGCAATGATCGGTGCCTTGCGGGCGAAGGTCAGCGAGTGGCCCTTGCGCAGCAGGTAATCGGAAATCACACCGCCGAGGACGCCGCCGATAAAACCGCAGATCGCCGGCAACGAGGCGATGAAACCCGCCTTGAGAATGGTCATGCCACGTTCCTGCACCAGGTACACCGGGAACCAGGTCAGGAAGAAATAGGTGATGCCGTTGATGCAGTACTGGCCCAGGTACACGCCGAGCATCATGCGGTTGGTCAGCAACTGGCGGATGTAGTCCCACTTCGGGCCGTCAGCCTTTTTGCCTTGTTTCTGGTCCATGTCGACCATGCCGCCGTTGTCGGCGATGAACTTCACTTCCGCTTCGTTGGCCATCGGGTGCTGGCGCGGGCTGTGGATAACCTTCAGCCAGATCAGCGAGAACAGGATGCCGAACACGCCCATGACAATGAACACGTGTTCCCAGCCGAAGGCATAGACGATCCAGCCCATCAGCGGCGCGAACAGTACGGTGGCGAAGTACTGCGCCGAGTTGAAAATCGCCGAAGCAGTGCCGCGTTCGGCGGTCGGGAACCAGGCAGCGACGATGCGTGCATTGCCGGGGAACGATGGCGCCTCGGCCAGACCGACCAGGAAGCGCAGCATGAACAGCGCGACGATGGCCGTGGACATGCCGAACTCACCGACAAAGCCTTGCAGCACGGTGAACAGCGACCAGGTGAAGATGCTCAGGGCATAGACTTTTTTCGAGCCGAAGCGATCGAGCAGCCAGCCGCCGGGGATTTGCCCGGCCACGTAGGCCCAACCGAATGCAGAGAAGATGTAGCCGAGGGTGACCGCGTCGATGCCGAGGTCTTTTTGCAAACTGGAACCGGCGATCGCGATGGTGGCGCGGTCGGCGTAGTTGATCGTGGTCACCAGGAACAGCATGAGCAGAATCAAATAGCGGACGTGAGTCGGCTTGGACGATTGCATGTAGATGTACTCCCACTGATTATTTTTATGCGGGTAAAACATTCTTTGGTCTTGTGCCGCGCAGGGCCTTGGCAATAACCCTGCGCGGGTGCAGCGACTTACGAACCGATGTAGGCGGTTTTCACCACGGTGTAGAACTCTTGCGCATAGCGGCCTTGCTCACGTGAGCCATAGGATGAACCCTTACGGCCCCCGAACGGAACGTGGTAATCGACACCGGCGGTCGGCAGGTTGACCATCACCATCCCGGCCTGGGAATGACGCTTGAAGTGGTTGGCGTACTTCAGCGACGTGGTGGCGATACCCGCCGACAGACCGAATTCGGTGTCGTTGGCCATGGCCAGCGCGGCGTCGTAGTCGGCGACGCGGACGATGTTGGCCACCGGGCCGAAGATCTCTTCGCGGCTGATGCGCATCGACGCTTCGCTGTCGGCAAACAGGGTCGGCGCGAGGAAATAACCCTCGGTGTCGCAGGTCACCAGACCACCGCCGCTGACTACGCGAGCGCCTTCGGACTGGCCGATGTCGATGTATTTCAGGTCCTGCTCAAGCTGCGCTTGCGAGACCACCGGACCGATGTCGGTGCCGGCCTTCAGCGCGTGACCGACCTTGATCGACTTCATGCGCTCGGCCATGGCTTCGACGAACTTGTCGTGAATCCCGGCAGTGACGATCAAACGGCTCGACGCGGTGCAACGCTGGCCGGTGGAGTAGAACGCGCTCTGCACCGATAGCTCCACCGCCTGCTTGAGGTCGGCGTCGTCGAGAATGATCTGCGGATTCTTGCCGCCCATCTCCAGTTGCACCTTGGCCTGGCGCGACACGCAGTTGACGGCGATCTGACGGCCCACACCGACGGAGCCAGTGAAGCTGATGCCATCGACTTTCGGGCTGTTGACCAGCGCTTCACCCACCACACGACCGCTGCCCATCACCAGGTTGAACACGCCGGCCGGGAAGCCTGCGCGGGAGATGATTTCGGCCAGCGCCCAGGCGCAACCCGGCACCAGATCCGCCGGTTTCAACACCACGCAGTTGCCGTAGGCCAGGGCCGGGGCGATTTTCCACGACGGAATCGCAATCGGGAAATTCCACGGAGTGATCAGACCTACTACGCCGAGGGCTTCGCGGGTGACTTCAACGTTGACGCCCGGACGCACCGACGGCACGTAGTCGCCGGACAGACGCAGGCACTCGCCGGCAAAGAACTTGAAGATGTTGCCGGCGCGGGTCACTTCGCCGATGGCTTCCGGAAGGGTCTTGCCCTCCTCCCGGGCCAGCAGGGTGCCGAGTTCTTCGCGACGGGCGAGGATCTCGGTGCAGACCTTGTCCAGCGAATCGTGACGAGCCTGAATGCCCGAAGTCGACCACGCCGGGAACGCGGCGCGAGCGGCGTCGATGGCGGCGTTGACCTGAGCCAGGTCAGCCTTGGCGTAGTCGCCGATGGTGTCACTCAGCTCGGACGGGTTGATGTTGACCGAGTAATCGTTGCCGACGACCCATTCACCGTTGATGTAGTTGTCATAGCGCTTGGTCACGAATCATTCTCCTGACGCAAAAGGCCGCTGATTGCTCAGCGGCCTTGTTTAGAGGGTTGTGTTACTGCGCACCTTGCTTGTCGATCAGCGCGGCGAGCATTTCGTACTCTTCGCGGGTCAGGTCGGTCAGCGGCGCCCGCACCGGGCCTGCGTCATGGCCGGCGATCCTGGCGCCTGCCTTGACGATGCTCACGGCGTAACCGGCCTTGCGGTTGCGGATGTCCAGGTATGGCAGGAAGAAGTCGTCGATGATCTTGCCGACGGTGGCGTGATCTTCGCGGGCAATCGCATGGTAGAAATCCATCGCGGTTTTCGGGATGAAGTTGAACACCGCCGACGAGTAGACCGGCACGCCCAGAGCCTTGTAAGCCGCGGCGTAGACTTCAGCGGTCGGCAGACCACCGAGGTAGCTGAAGCGATCACCGAGGCGACGACGGATCGACACCATTAGCTCGATATCACCCAGACCGTCCTTGTAGCCGATCAGGTTCGGGCAGCGCTCGGCCAGACGTTCCAGCAGCGGCGCGGTCAGGCGGCAGACGTTACGGTTGTAGACCACCACACCGATGTTGACCGATTTGCACACCGCTTCAACGTGGGCGGCGACACCGTCCTGGCTGGCTTCGGTCAGGTAGTGCGGCAGCAGCAACAGGCCTTTGGCGCCCAGACGCTCGGCTTCCTGAGCGTATTCGATGGCCTGGCGGGTCGAACCACCGACACCGGCGAGGATCGGCACGCTGCTGGCGCAGGTGTCGACCGCAGTCTTGATGATTTCCGAATATTCGCTGGCCGCCAGGGAGAAGAATTCACCGGTGCCACCGGCGGCGAACAGGGCCGAAGCACCGTACGGGGCCAGCCATTCCAGGCGTTTGATGTAGCCCGCGCGATTGAAATCGCCCTGGGCATTGAAATCGGTGACCGGGAAAGACAACAGGCCGGCGGAGAGGATGGACTTCAGTTCTTGTGGATTCATTATTCGAACACCCTGGTAGCAACGTTTTTTTGTGAGTGGACCGTTCAGCCTTCGCCGAAGTTGTAGGTCATCGTACAACTTAAAAGATAACCGTCAACTGCATTTCATCGCTGGGGGCATTTTTTGTCGGACAAGATTTCTTTTTGACGTAGGCGTTTTCTCGACTAGGCTCGATTTTACTGTATATCCATACAGCAAAATAAGAACCCACCGACGACATATCAAGGAGAAAGAAATGTCCGGTCTACAACCAAAATGCCTTGAACAACCCACACCGGTCATCGCCCGTTTCGATGATCTTTTTACCCCAGGCGGCATCGCCTTCAGTGCCGAAAACCCGCACCTGGTACTGCACATTGCCGACTCGCACAGCGATGTCGAACCCGTTGCCTCCCGGCCCGGCAAAGCCATGAAAGTCAAACCGCCACTGCGCTTCGAAGGCGCGGAACACACGGCGATCGGTGATAGCACCCGGCTGCGCTTCGTTGAAAACGCCGAGCCGGTGCTCGCGCAAAACGTGCCCCTGCATCTGCCGAATGGACTGGCGCTGACCTATGGCCAGGTGCTCGCGCTGGGCGGTGATTTCTATGGAGTCGTCGACCGGCCGATCAACGAGGGCGTCACCCCGGCGGATCGCCTGCAACGCTTTTCAGCGGCGTTCGACACGCTAGCGACGCTCCCCGCCTCCCCGGCCGAAGCGCCGCAAATTCTGGCGATCATGCAAAAAGAGATCGATGCGGTTAAACAGGCGATCACGGATGGCAAAACACCCCACGAAGCCTACGACGCACTGGGAGATACGTTGTCGGAGGAGTGGAACAAAATCACCGGCGGCGGCAGTTTCGTCTCGGCGCTGTTCCCCCTCGGTCGCTATCTGAAACTGGCAGCCAACAACGCCGACCACTTCGGCGAATGGGCCCGGCAGGCCTACATCGCCGGGCACACTGCCGCGTTGCAAACCGCCGCAGCCGCCCACGCCAGTCAGGACGAGCTGCAACTGGAACGGGCTTACGCGATGAATGCGTTCGCCGACCACTACCTCACCGACCTGTTCTCCTCCGGGCATTTGCGGGTGCCGCGCAAGGCCATGGCCGCCGTCGTAACGCCGAGCGATCTGGGCTCGCTCATCACTCGCTTCATGCACGACGAAGACAGCAAGTTCGGTCTCAAGGTGCGCAACGGACATGGCGAGCAATGGCGTGCGTTCGGTGACAAGCGCTACTTCGACGCCACGGATGCCGACAACCGAAATCAAGTGAATCAAGCCGTACAGGATTCGGCGGACGAAGTGTATGCAGCGTATTCAAGCGGCAACGTACCGACCACCTTCAACGCGCTGCAACGGCTGCCGGATCTGACTGCCGTGATGAACCTGGCCAACAACTTCTCGCCACTGTTCCGCCTTCAGGGCAACAAAGTCCTGCGGCGCAAGGACGTGAACAACCTCAACGATACCGCCACCGTCGACGACTGGTGGGGCTGGAGCACTTACCTGCTGCTCAAGGACTATCACCCGACCGGCAACACGAATTAAGGAGCGATTCGATGAGCATCAAATTGAAACTGGAACTGGCCTCGGGCCAATCGTTGAAAGGTGCGCCGCTGCAATTGCTGCGCGACGGCGTGGCCATCGCCCGGACGTCGGTGGACGCTCAGGGGCACGCAACATTCGACGTCAGGCCCGGCCCGGGCAAACTGGCGGTCAGGGTCGATCGTTCGATTCTGCCCAAGAGCTGAAATGCCCGGACAAGATTGCCCCGGCGCGAATCGCTGATTCGCCGGGTAAAGTGCGACGACTGCCGCGAAGGATCGCGGCAGATCTTTCAAGGAGAACGAAGCATGACGTTTGCCGCTGCACACCTTCCACAGTTCCCCGATCACGCCAGCGACTCGATCATCCTGAGGCTGTCGACGCTGGATGACGATTTGATCGTTCAGGTACCCGATGGCCAGAACACACCGCCAAACTGGGATGTGTACCCGATCCTCGGCGATGATCCGGAAGAGCCTGAATGGCTGGGCTTGTCGGAGCCGACCGGCGTCTGGGATGACGCACTGGATGACATGGTCGGCCTGACCGGAATCGAACTGAGCATCCCCAGATTCGAGCTGGAAAAGTACCTGAACAGCACCGTCGAACTGCGTTACAAGTTTGCCGACGAGTCCAGTCTCGAACCTTGTTCGGAACCGCTGAGACTCTACGTCGAAGCCTGACCCCTCAACCCTGTGCCTGCGCCTCTTCATGGGCCTGACGCAGCCGTTCGCGGCTGTTGGTCAGGTGCAGGCGCATGGCCGCGCGGGCGGCATCGGCATCCTGACGGGCGATGGCCTCGTAGATTTCCTCATGCTCACGGCTCAGGCGATTCATGTAGTGCTGCTGATCGTCATGGGCCAGTCGCGCGGAGTTCAGCCGCGTGCGCGGAATGATGCTGGTGCCCAGGTGGGTCATGATGTCGGTGAAGTAGCGGTTGCCGGTGGACAGCGCGATTTGCAGATGAAACTGGAAATCCGACGCCACCGCATCGCTGGCATGGGCAACGCTTTCGTTCAGCGCATCGAGGGCGGCGCGCATCGCGGCCAGTTGTTCGGCACTGCGACGCTGTGCGGCGAGGCCGGCGGATTCGACTTCCAGGCTGATGCGGAACTCGAGAATCGCCAGTACGTCACGCAGGGTGACCACGGTGGCCGGGTCGATCCGGAAACCGCTCGGGCTCGGGGTGTCGAGAACGAAGGTGCCGATACCGTGGCGGGTTTCGACCTGTCCTGCAGCCTGCAACCGGGAAATCGCCTCGCGCACCACGGTGCGGCTGACACCATGGGCTTCCATGATCGCCGACTCGGTGGGCAACTTGTCGCCACGCTTGAGCAGACCGTCGCGGATCTGCTCGGTCAGCACCGTCACCAGTTCCTGTGCCAGGCTGCGGCGCTTGCGAGGGAGGCGCGGGGTGTCGATCGGGGTTTCCATGGTCTGCGTTTGTCTCGAAAATTCGGTAAGAGGGGCATCATAGCCCAAGGGAGTTGTACGATCACCGTCCTCTGTGGGAGCAGGCTCCCACAGAGGACGGTGCACATCAGGCCGTCACGGTCTGCTCGACCAGATGCCCGCTGTCGATCCGCACATGCCGTGGATGGAAGCGCTTGAGGCTGCTGCGATGGCCGACGCTGACGATGCTCAGGCCCGGCAGCTGATCGATCAGGGCCTGATACAGCGTGGCCTCGTCTTCTTCGTCCATCGCCGACGTCGCTTCGTCCATGTACAGCCAGTGCGGTGCGTAGAGCAGCGCACGGGCGAAGGCCAGACGTTGCTGCTCACCCGGCGAGAGCATGCGTTGCCAGTGGTTGGCTTCGTCCAGTCGCGCTACCAGGTGCGGCAGACGGCAGGTTTCCAGCACTTGTGCATAACGCTCAGGCGAGTAGGTGTCGCCCGGTTGTGGATAACTCAAGGCGTCGCGCAGGGTGCCGATCGGCAGATACGGCTTCTGTGGCAGGAACAGATAACGTGCCGACGGCAAGCGAATGCTGCCGTGACCCGACGGCCACAGATGCCCCATCGCCCGGAACAGCGTGGATTTGCCGCTGCCGGAGCGGCCACTGAGCATCACCCGGTCGCCCGGTTTTACGGTCATCGTGGCACTGGTCAGCAGATGACGACCATCGGCCAGATCGAGCCCGAGGTTGTGTACCTTCAATTCGCTGCCCTGATTCTGCACGTCGATGGCCGGTGCACGTTCTTCGTTGCTGGTCATGGCCTGATGGAAGCTCAGCAGACGATCGCACGTGGCGCGCCAGGAAGCGAGGTTCTGGTAAGCACTGATGAACCAGCTGAAACTCTCCTGAACGTTGCCGAATGCCGAGCTGATCTGCATGAGTTCACCGAGCTCGATCTTGCCGGCGAGGTAACGCGGCGAGGCGACGATGAATGGGAAAATGATCGCGGCCTGGCTGTAACCGGCCGTGAAAAACGTCAGGCGCTTGGAGACTTTCATGATGTCCCAGAAGTTGTGCCAGACATTGCCGAAGCGGCCGCTCAAGCGACGATTCTCATTCGGCTCGCCGTTGTACAGAGCAATGCTTTCGGCATTTTCCCGAATCCGCACCATGGAAAAACGCAGGTCGGCTTCGAAGCGTTGTTGTTGGTTGTTCAGACCGATCAAACGACGACCGATCAAGTGCGTCAACCAACTGCCCACCACCGCGTAAACCAGCACGCACCAGAACATGTAGCCGGGAATGGTGATGCCATAGACTTCGATGCTGCCCGAGACGCCCCACAAAATAATCGAAAACGATACCAGGCTGACGATATTGCGCAGCAGCCCGATACCCAGCTCAAGGGTATTGGAGGTGAAATTGTTGAGGTCTTCGGAAATCCGCTGGTCCGGGTTGTCGGTGTAACCACCCTGCTCCAGCTGGTAGTAATTCTTGTCGGCGAGCCAACGGGAAAAATGCTTTTCAGTAAGCCAGGCTCGCCAGCGGATCGTCAGCATCTGAGTCAGGTAGAGCCGATACACCGCACCGACAATCGCGACCGCAGCAATCGCGCAGAAGTACAGGATCAGATGCCAGAACGCCGCTTCATCTTTCTTTTGCAGCGCATTGTAGAAATCCTTGTACCAAGTGTTGAACCACACCGAGATGCCCACGCTGAGCAGCGAGAGTGCAATCACGGCAATCAGCAATGTCCAGGCCTTGCCCTTCTCTTCGCTGCGCCAGTAAGGCGTGGTCATGGCCCACACCTTGCGAAAAAACTGCCCGCGCACAGCATCGTTGACCGCGGAATATTCAGCGTTCTGATTCATGGAAAAGGCTCGATAAAGAAAAGAACAGACACGCACCGATCATAGTTGATCGGTGCGCTTTATCGCGAGGACTGGCGATGGCCGTTCAGCGCAGGTTCAGCGACGAACCGGGCGCTTCTGCAGCTTGCGCTGCAAGGTACGGCGGTGCATGCCCAGGGCGCGGGCAGTGGCGGAGATGTTGCCTTCGTGCTCGGTCAGCACGCGCTGGATGTGTTCCCACTGCAGACGGTCCACCGACATCGGGTTTTCCGGCACCAGGCTGTCGAGGTCGGCGTGTTCGGACAGCAGCGCCGCCAGCACGTCGTCGGCGTCCGCCGGTTTGCACAGGTAGTTGCAGGCGCCGCGCTTGATCGCTTCGACCGCCGTGGCGATGCTCGAGTAACCGGTGAGAATCACCACGCGCATTTCCGGGTCCAGCTCCAGCAGCTTCGGCAGCAGGACCAGGCCGGAGTCGCCGTCCATTTTCAAGTCCAGCGCCGCATAGTCCGGCAGATCGGCCTGGGCGATGGTCAGGCCTTCCTCGGCGGAACCGGCGGTGCTGACGCGAAAACCACGGCGAGCCATGGCACGAGCCATCACCCGGGTAAAGGTCGCGTCGTCATCGACCAGCAGCAAATGCGGCAGTTCTTCGCCTTCGACTTGGATTTCGTCACTCATGTTGCTCTCCTCGGGCGCCGTGGGGCAGGCGCAGCTCGGTGAGCGTGCCGCCTTCCTCATGACTATAGAGTTTCACTGAGCCGCCGGCGCGTGTCACGCTGGCCTTGCTCAAAAACAGGCCCAGGCCGAAACCTTTGCCCTTGGTGGTAAAAAACGGTTTGCCGATCTGCTCGGCGATGGCCAGCGGCACACCGGCGCCATGATCGCGAATGCTGATGGTCAGGTCTTCGGCAGTCCAGTCCAAGGTCACCTGAAGATTTTCCGGGCAGGCGTCGGCGGCGTTGTTCAACAGATTCAACAGTGCCTGGGTCAGATCCGGCGGCGGAGCCACGCGCGGCAGCGTGCCCTGGCCCAAACGCTGGAAACGGTAACTGGCTTCGGGGCGCATCAGGTGCCAGCGGTTGAGCGCTTCGTCGAGCCACTCGGTGACATCCTGCATCTCCACCGCCATCCGGCGATTGGCTTCGGCGGCGCGCACCAATTGTTGCAGGGTCTCCTTGCAGAGCTTGACCTGATCCTTCAACACCTTCAGGTCTTCCTGAAGCATCGGGTCGTGATGATCCTGCTGCATTTCGTTGAGCAACACGCTCATGGTCGCCAGCGGCGTGCCCAGTTCATGAGCGGCACCGGCGGCCTGAGTCGCCACGGCCAGCAATTGCTGATCGCGCAGACCTTCTTCGCGGCGGATTGCACGCAACTCTTCCTGGCGGCGCAGCTCTTCAGCCATGCGCGCCGCGAAGAAGGTAATCACCGCGGCAGCAAGGGCGAAGCTCAGCCACATGCCGTAGATCTGCAGGTTCTCCCGGGCCACCGGCAAGGTTTCCAGCGGATAGAAGTGCGTCAGCATCAGGGTGTACAAGGCCAGCGCAATGCCGGACAGCACCACCGAATAACGCCACGGCAGTGTCACTGCAGCGATGGTCAGCGGCACCAGATAATACGAAACGAACGGGTTGGTCGACCCACCGGAGAAGTACAGCAAGGCGCTGTGGATAACCAGGTCGCAGGCCAGCTGCAGCGCGTATTCGAGCTCGGTGACCGGCCACGACGTGCGCAAGCGCACGGCGGTGAACACACACAGCAGAATCGAACAGCCGAGGGTCATCACCAGTTGCACCCACGGCAACGGCAACAGTTCCAGCCAGTAGGCCAGGCCCACGGAACCGGCCTGCGCGGCGAGCACCAGGGTGCGGATGAAAGTCAGCCGCCAGAGGTTCTGGCGAGTGGCGGAAGTCAGTTGTACGGGGGCGAGCATGAGCTCTCCTGATGAGCGCTCCAGGCGGATCGCACGGAGTATAACCAAGGCGCGGGCTTGAGAGGCGAAAGTGCGGCAAACGACCACATGGCAAAAAGCGGCGCGGCGGCTATAAGGCCCATCTGTATAGAAGTTGTAACTGGGCGAACCGGATCATAAAAGCTAGAGTCTGATGGTTTCACGCAGGCCCCCGAACCATCACCTGCGCCCTCATCAAGGAGCTTTCATGCACACATTTCGCCGCAGCGCCGCCCTTCTCGCCCTGACCGTCGGCAGCGTCGCCAGCCTTCCGGCCCTGGCCGCCGATGAGCTGCACTACAACCAGATTTCCCTGCGCGCCGAAGTCAGCCAGGAAGTGGCCCGCGACCTGATGATCGTGACCCTCTACACCGAAGAACAGAACACCGACCCGGCCAAACTCGCCGCCGACGTCAGCACCACCATGAACAAGGCCCTCGCCCAGGCCAAGCAGGTCAAAGACATCACCCTGCGCCAGGGCAGCCGCAACAGCTACCCGATCTACGACACCAAGGGCCAGAAAATCACCGGCTGGCGCGAACGCGCCGAACTGCGCCTGGAAAGCACCGACTTCGCCGCCCTGTCCAAACTCACCGGCGAGTTGCTGACCGACCTGAAAATGGGCGGCATGGACTTCGCCATCGCCGACCCGACCCGCAAGGCCAGCGAAGACAAACTGCTGAAAGAAGCCGTCACCGCCTTCAAGGCCCGCGCCCAACTGGCCACCGACGCCCTGGGCGGCAAGGGCTACAAAATCGTCAACCTGAACCTCAACAGCAACGGCTTCCCGCAACCCTACATTCGCGCCCCGATGATGATGAAAGCCGCCGGCATGGACGCAGCACCGGTCACGCCTGAAGTCGAAGCCGGCACCAGCCAGGTCAGCCTGACCGCCGACGGCTCGATTGAAGTGTTGATGCAGTGATTGAATGACGGCTGAATGAAAAACCGGCGATCAGAAAATGATCGCCGGTTTTTTTATGCCCGGGATATGGGTTGTCAGCTCCACCGTCATCGCTAGCAGGCTAGCTCCCACATTTGGAATGCGGACTCCTGTGGGAGCCAGCCTGCTGGCGATGAACGATGACACGGTCTCAGGTTTGCGGATCAACCCGGTCCAGCGCCCGGTTCACCGCAAGCTCGGCCAGCATGATGATCTGCTGGATGCCGAGCGCCGTACTGCGCTGCGAACCGCTGAGTTCATTGCTGAAATTGCTGGCGATGGTACTGGCCGACGCCAGGGACTCGCAGGCATTGGCCAGCAGGCTTTCGGTGTCGACGTTGGGCGTGACCATGTACATCGTGCTCGGCGGGCGTGGTTTGGAAAGGTTGGGGCAGAGATAGAAATCGAGGGCACGCTTGATGGCTTCGCGGTTGCGGGCGAGGTCTTCGGCGCGCATGGCTTCTTCGAGGGGCGTGGAGGTTTCGAGGGGTGGGTCGGGGACTGGCTTGTTCATGGAACATTTCCTTATGAATGTGCGCCACTCATTTCCGATCTCACTCGCGAAATGAGGTGGCAACTATGTACGGAGTGAGATTACCGGTAAGGAAACCAACCCGGCCGGACCGAAGTCCGCCCGTACATAGCCGCCATAAAGAACTGCCGACAGCATGAACTGGCGGCGATTATGGGGCGGCTTGCGCTGGTTTCCAAATTCAGTAACCGGGAATCTCACTTCCCGATCGCAGAATCTTCTGCGACAACCAAAGACTAGGGACCGTGCTTCCGACGGACAACCTGAAAACCTTGTGGGAAGGTTCAGTGAATCCCACACATCTTTAAACATTCGAAAATGGAACGCGGAGCGTCCCGGGCTGCATTCCCACGCGGAGCGTGGGAACGATCAATCCCCACAAGATCTGGTCGGCTGTCAGGCCGCCATCGCCAGCAGGCTGGCTCCCACAGGAAAGCAGTTCGCTTTCCGCTTCCCACCACTCAACACGATGAGCGTTAGCTCGAGTACCGCTTTTGATCTTCGGGCGACGTCGGAAGGCTGAGTGGAGGGATTTATCCGGGGGTGGGAGCGCAGCGACCGTTTGGCGAAGCCAAACACATCGAGAGGAGGTGCAGCGAAGCAAACCGTAGGCGATGCCCCCGGATGAATCCCGGAGCGAAGGAACCCCGAGCCTCAGCGAGCGGGCCGAACGTAGGAGCAAGCGTTTTTGGTTACTTTTTAGGCGTTTGTAAAAAGTGACCCGCCGTAAGGGCGGAACCATAAGCCGCAGCACCCGAAAAAACGGATATGCCCAAAAACCGCTGGATATACCGAGATAGACGCATCCCCTCAAAAAACGATATTTCCGATCCCCCCCAAATCCCCGCTAACCTCAAACCACAACCACCTAAAAACCCACGGGCCAGACATGCATAGATTCACTCTAAAACCACTTCTAATAACCCTGGCCCTGACCGCCATAACCCCAATCGCAAACGCAGCAACAACCCTGGTCTACTGCTCCGAAGCCAGCCCCGCAGGCTTCGACCCGAGCCAATACACCAGCGGTACCGACTTCGACGCCTCCGCCGAAACCGTCTTCAACCGCCTCACCCAATTCAAACGCGGCGGCACCGAAGTCGAACCCGGTCTGGCCACAAGCTGGGACGTAACCCCGGACGGCCTCCAGTACACCTTCCACCTGCGCCAGAACGTAAAATTCCACACCACGGATTACTTCACCCCGACCCGCCCCTTCAACGCCGACGACGTACTGTTCACCTTCCAGCGCCTGCTCGACCCGGACAACGCCTTCCGCAAGGCCTACCCCGCCGAGTCCCCCTACTTCACCGACATGGACCTGAACACCACGATCAAATCCGTGGAAAAACTCGACGAAAACACCGTGCGCTTCAACCTGAACAACGTCGACGCCGCGTTCGTGCAAAACCTCGCCATGAGCTTCGCCTCGGTGCAATCGGCCGAATACGCCGCGCAGTTGCTGAAGGAAGGCAAGGCAGCAGACATCAACCAGAAACCGGTCGGCACCGGTCCGTTTGTGTTCAAGCGTTACCAGAAGGACTCGCAGATCCGCTACGCGGCGAACAAGGACTACTGGAAACCCGAAGATGTGAAAATCGACAACCTTGTGTTCTCGATCACCCCGGACGCCGCCGTCCGCCTGCAGAAGCTCAAGACCGGCGAATGCCAGGTCAGCGGCTACCCGCGCCCGGCCGACATCGACGTGATGGAAAAAGACCCGAACCTGCGCGTGTTGAAGCAGGCCGGTTTCAACCTCGGTTTCCTCGCCTACAACACCACCCATCCGCCGCTGGACCAATTAAAGGTGCGTCAGGCCCTGGACATGGCCATCGACAAACCGGCGATCATCAAGGCGGTTTATCAAAGTGCCGGGCAACTGGCACAGAACGCCTTGCCACCCGCGCAATGGTCCTATGACCCGAACATCAAGGACGCACCCTATGACCCCGTGAAAGCCAAGGCGCTACTCAAGGAAGCAGGGGTTGCACCGGGTACAACCATCAACCTCTGGGCGATGACCGTGCAGCGTGCTTCCAACCCCAATGCGCGAATGTCGGCACAGATGATCCAGCAGGATTGGGAGAAGATCGGCATCAAGGCCAACATCGTCAGCTATGAGTGGGGCGAGTACATCAAGCGCGCCAAGAATGGCGAACACGACGCGATGATCTATGGCTGGACCGGTGACAACGGCGACCCGGACAACTGGCTGGGCGTGCTTTACAGCTGCGCGGCTGTGAAAGGCAGCAACTACGCCAAATGGTGCGATCCGGCCTACGACAAGCTGGTGCAGCAGGCCAAGGTGTCCACCGATAAATCGCAACGGGTAAAACTGTATCAACAGGCGCAACTGATCCTTAAACAGCAGGTGCCGATCACACCGATCGCCAACTCCACGGTGTTCCAGCCACTGCGCAAGGAAGTCACCGACTTCAAGATCAGCCCGTTCGGTCTAACCCCCTTCTATGGCGTGGGTATAAATAAGTAACACCCGGCCCCAAGGCGGCGCGCAAATCGTGACCAATGCACCGTTTTGGGGCTTCATTTGCACCGTAAAAACCGACCGCAAACGGTCAAATGCGTCAGAAGTTATACAGATGCGACATTAAGGTACGTTCGTGCCACCGTTTGATGCCGCCGGGCGCTCTGGATCTTGCATTGGGTATGGGCCCTGCATAAGTATCCGCAGGCACGACTCACGAGGTCGTACCTCAATATTAAAAAATGACAACAAATCATGAGGCCAACATGCTTAAACACGCGGTCATTCCGTTTTTAGTCGGCGCAGGCTTGTTAGCCTCCGCACCTTTCGCTTCCGCTGCGACTAACCTGGTGTTCTGCTCCGAAGGCAGCCCGGCCGGTTTCGACCCAGGCCAATACACCACCGGAACCGACTTCGACGCCTCAGCCGAAACCATGTTCAACCGTCTGACCCAGTTCGAGCGTGGCGGTACCGCCGTGATTCCTGGTCTAGCGACCAAGTGGGACATCTCGGATGACGGCCTGACTTACACCTTCCACCTGCGTGAAGGCGTCAAGTTCCACACCACCCCGTATTTCAAGCCGACTCGTGAGTTCAACGCCGACGACGTGCTGTTCACCTTCAATCGCATGATTAACAAGGATGACCCGTTCCGTAAGGCGTACCCGACCGAATTCCCGTACTTCACCGACATGGGGATGGATACCAACATCACCAAGATCGATAAAGTCGACGACCACACCGTCAAGTTCACTCTGAAAGAAGTCGACGCCGCGTTCATCCAGAACATGGCCATGAGCTTCGCGTCGGTTCAGTCCGCCGAGTACGCAGCGCAGCTGCTGAAGGAAGGCAAGGCGGCCGACATCAACCAGAAGCCGATCGGCACTGGTCCGTTCGTGTTCAAGAGCTACCAGAAAGACTCCAACATCCGTTACACCGGCAACAAGGATTACTGGAAACCTGAAGACGTGAAGATCGACAACCTGATCTTCGCCATCACCACCGACCCGTCGGTACGTATCCAGAAGCTGAAGAAGAACGAGTGCCAGGTCACTCTGTTCCCGCGTCCGGCCGACCTCGCCGCACTGAAAGCCGATCCTGCGTTGAAGATGCCTGACCAGGCCGGTTTCAACCTGGGCTACATCGCCTACAACGTGATGGACAAGGTCAAGGGCAGCAACGAAGCCAACCCGCTGGCCGATCTGCGCGTTCGCCAGGCGCTGGACATGGCCGTCAACAAGCCACAGATCATCGACTCGGTTTACCAGGGCGCAGGCCAACTGGCCGTCAACGCCATGCCGCCGACCCAGTGGTCCTATGACACCACCATCAAGGACGCCAAGTACGATCCCGAGAAAGCCAAGCAGTTGCTCAAGGAAGCCGGCGTCAAGGAAGGCACCGAGATCGTCCTGTGGGCGATGCCGGTTCAGCGTCCGTACAACCCGAACGCCAAACTGATGGCCGAAATGCTCCAGTCCGACTGGAAGAAGATCGGTCTGAACGTGAAGATCACCAGCTATGAGTGGGGCGAGTACATCAAACGCTCCAAAGGTGGCGAGAACCAGGCCATGATCATTGGCTGGAGCGGTGACAATGGTGACCCGGACAACTGGCTCAACGTGTTGTTTGGTTGCGACTCGCTGAGCGGCAACAACTTCTCCAAATGGTGCGACAAGAAATTCGACGGCCTCGTGAAAGAAGCCAAGCGCACCACTGACCAGGCCAAGCGCACCGAACTCTACAAAGAGGCGCAGCACGTCCTCAAAGACGCAGTCCCCATGACACCTATCGCTCACTCGACGGTGTATCAACCCATGCGCGCCAACGTGCAGGACTTCAAGATCAGCCCGTTCGGCTTGAACTCCTTCTACGGCGTCAGCATCAAGTAAAAAAAGCAGCGGCGACGTTTTCAGCGTCGCCGCTGCTTTTTTCTGCCGAATAGTCAGGAATTTGCCTACATCCATTTCCACTCGGTCTGACCGTGTTGGTTTAGGACGTGTCGCCTTTTCCTACGAGTCTTTAGGACTCAGCGCATTTACTGCCAGACCTGCGGCCCCTACCGTCAGGTTCTGACCAGTGACTGCGTGGGCTATCGGTTTGCTGTGGGTTTGAGCTCAATGCAGCCACAACTTCCCTGGAAGGGATCGCGGCGCATTGAAAAACACTGAGACAAGAGGGAGCGTCATGCGCCACACCTTGGTTTTTTCCGCATTGCTGGGCGCCGGCCTGTTGGCCGCCACGTCCGCGAGTTTTGCCGCCAGCGACAGTCTGGTGTTCTGCTCCGAAGGCAGCCCGGCCGGTTTCGATACTGCGCAGTACACGACCGCGACCGATAACGACGCCGCCGAACCGCTGTACAACCGTCTGGCCGAGTTCGAAAAAGGCGCGACCAATGTCGTACCGGGCCTGGCAACGAGCTGGGATATTTCCGAGGATGGCCTCAAGTACACCTTTCACCTGCGTGAAGGGGTGAAATTTCATACAACGCCGTACTTCAAGCCTACCCGCGATTTCAACGCCGACGACGTGCTGTTCACGTTTAACCGCATGCTCGATCCGCAACAGCCCTTCCGTAAGGCTTATCCGACCGAGTTCCCGTATTTCAACGGGATGAGCCTCAACAAGAACATCGCCAAGGTCGAGAAGACCGGGCCGCTGACCGTGGAGTTCACGCTCAACAGCGTCGACGCCGCGTTCATCCAGAACATCGCCATGAGCTTCGCCGCCATTCTGTCCGCCGAATACGCCGACAAGCTGTTGGCCGAAGGCAAACCGAGCGACATCAACCAGAAGCCGGTCGGCACTGGTCCGTTCGTGTTCAAGAGCTATCAGAAAGACTCGAACATCCGCTACACCGGCAACCCGCATTACTGGGATCAGAGCCGGGTGAAGCTGAAGAACCTGATTTTCGCGATCAATACCGACGCCTCGGTCCGCGTGCAGAAGCTCAAGGCCGGCGAATGCCAGGTCACGCTGCATCCACGCCCGGCGGATGTGCCGGCACTGAAGAACGACACGAAACTGCAACTGATCGAAAAGCCGGGCTTCAACCTCGGCTACATCGCCTACAACGTGCGCCACAAACCGTTCGACCAGCTCGAAGTGCGTCAGGCGCTGGACATGGCGGTGAATAAACAGGGGATTCTCAACGCTGTTTACCAGGGCGCCGGTCAACTGGCGGTCAACGCCATGCCGCCGACCCAATGGTCCTACGACACCAGCATCAAGGACGCCGCCTACAACCCGGAAAAAGCCAAGGAACTGCTCAAGGCTGCCGGCGTCAAGGAAGGCACCGAGATCACCCTGTGGGCCATGCCGGTGCAGCGCCCGTACAACCCGAACGCCAAGCTGATGGCCGAAATGCTCCAGGCAGACTGGGCGAAGATCGGTCTGAAAGTGAAGATCGTCAGCTACGAATGGGGCGAGTACATCAAGCGCACCAAGAATGGCGAACACGATGTCAGCCTGATCGGCTGGACCGGTGACAACGGGGACCCGGACAACTGGCTCGGCACGCTGTACAGCTGCGACGCCATTGGCGGCAACAACTATTCCATGTGGTGCGACCCGGCTTACGACAAGCTGATCAAAGAGGCCAAGGTCGTCACCGACCGCGACCAGCGCACCGTGCTCTACAAACAGGCCCAGCAATTGCTCAAGCAGCAAGTGCCGATTACGCCTGTCGCCCACTCGACGGTCAACCAGCCGCTGAGCGCCAGGGTTGAAGGATTCAAGGTCAGTCCCTTCGGCCGCAACGTGTTTTCGGGTGTCAGCATCGATTAAACCCATAACCGATTAGCCGCAATGCTGAGGAGGCTGTCTACCTCCTCACGCAAGCGCTTTGCCGAAATTTGCCGATCAGGCTTTTTGCAAACGTTTGCGATGTGTGAATGAGTTCTAAAACCAAAAACCGGCCCTACAAAAAAAGCCGGCATAAAAAGAAAGTAAAGGAGCTTCACCCATGAAACTGAGCAGCACCGCGATACTGGCCTTGGCCATCAGCAGCATCACCGCCACGGCGTTTGCCGAGGAGCAGAGCCAGGCGTTCACCCCGGTGACCGTCAACGAGAAAAGCGCCCAGGCTGACGCCACCGGCTTCCTCGAAGGCTCCAAAGTCAGCGGCACGACCCGTAACTGGTACGCCAACGAACAACTGAAGCGCGGCGGCAAGTTCACTTACCGCAAAGACGGCGTTGCCACCCCGACCGATCGTCGTATCAACTGGGTACAGGGCACCATCGTCAACTTCACCTCCGGCTTCACTCAGGGCACCGTGGGTGTCAGCACTGAAGTGGCCGCCTACAACGCCGTGGCGTTGGAGCGTGACCGCAAGGCCCTGGCCTCCAACAACGGTGGTGCACCGGGTTCGCGTCCAGGCGCGGGCAACAACCGTACCCTGACCAAGGAAGGCGGTGATGCCGAAGGCCAGTGGAGCAAACTGGGTCTGGCCAACGTCAAGTTCCGTGTTTCCAACACCACCCTGACCGCCGGTCGCCAGAACTTCAGCACGCCAATCGTCGACACCATCGGCAACCGTGCGCTGCCTTCGAGCTTTGAAGGTGTGAGCCTGCACAGCGAAGAGCTGAACAACCTGTCGTTCGACGCCGGCAGCTTCGACCGCGTATCGCCGCGTACCGAAGAGAGCCTGTCGAAATTCCGCACCGAGTACAGCGCCAACGGCGCCGAAACCGATCGCGTGAGCATCGTCGGCCTGAACTACCAGCCGCTGCAGAGCCTGAAGACCAGCCTGTACGCCTCCAAGGCTGAAGACTTCTGGAACCAGTACTACTTCGGCGCCACCCACGAACTGGGTGACAGCAACGTCGTGAGCCTGACCACCGGCCTGAACTACTACAAGACCGTCGATACCGGCAAGAAAGAGATGGGCAACATCGACAACGACACCTACTCGCTGTCGTTCGGCCTGACTCACCAGGCTCACAGCCTGACCTTCTCGTACCAGGCGATCAACGGCGACGAATACTTCGACTACCTGCACGAAACCAACGGCATCTACCTGGCCAACTCCCTGCTGTCCGACTTCAACGGCCCGAACGAGAAATCCTTCCAGGTCGCCTACGGTCTGAACATGGCCGAATACGGCGTGCCAGGCCTGAAGTTCAACATTTACCAGGCCCGCGGCTGGGGCATCGACGGTACTCACTACACCGGCACTGCGTATGACGTACGCAGCATGGACGGCGAGCACCACTACGAATACGGCATCGGTGCCACTTACGCGGTACAGAGCGGCCCGCTCAAGGCGACCACCGTGCGTGCCACCTACACCGCTCACCGCGCCAGCGAAAACCAGGCTGACGGCAGCATCAACGAGTTCCGTCTCGTGACCACCGTACCGTTCAACATTCTGTAAAAACGCGTGCCAGCGGCTGACTCAGTGACGAGTCAGCCGTTCGGCTTTTTGTCTTCAACCGATTGCAGAGGGTTATCGATGAAAATGCTTCCCCTACGTGCGGCCGTCGCTGCCGCCCTGTTGAGCGCCGCCATCGGCGTCTCGGCCAAACCCTTGGTGGTCTGCACCGAAGCCAGTCCGGAAGGCTTCGATATGGTCCAGTACACGACTGCAGTCACTGCCGACGCGGTGGCCGAAACCATTTTCAACCGCCTGGCCGACTTCAAGCCCGGCACCACTGAAGTGATCCCGGCACTCGCCGAGTCCTGGGACATCAGCGACGACGGCCTGACCTACACGTTCCACCTGCGCCAAGGCGTCAAGTTTCACACCACCGACTATTTCAAGCCGACCCGCGACCTGAACGCCGACGACGTGGTCTGGAGCTTCCAGCGTCAGCTGGACCCGAATCACCCGTGGCACAAGCTGTCGAGCGTGGGCTTCCCGTACTTTGAAAGCATGGGCTTCAAGGAACTGCTCAAGAGCGTCGAGAAAGTCGACGACAACACCGTCAAGTTCACCCTGACCCGCCGCGAAGCGCCGTTCCTGGCCGACATCGCCATGGCGTTCTCCTCGATCTACCCGGCCGAATACGCCGACCAGTTGCTCAAGTCCGGCAAGACCGGCGACCTGAACAACAAACCGGTCGGCACTGGCCCGTTCGTCTTCCAGCGCTACAACAAGGACGCCCAGGTTCGCTTCAAGGCCAACCCGGACTACTTCCGTGGCAAGCCGCCAGCCGACGCGTTGATCCTGGCCATCGCCACCGACAACAATGTGCGCCTGCAGAAGCTCAAGGCCAACGAGTGCCAGATCGCGCTGTATCCGAAGCCGGATGACATCCCGAGCATCAAGAAAGACGACAAGCTGAAAGTCGATGAAATGGACGCGATGACCGTCTCGTACATCGCCATGAACACCCAGCACAAATACATCAGCGACGTGCGCGTGCGTAAAGCGATCGACATCGCCTTCGACAAGGAAGCCTATGTCAACGCCCTGTTCGGCAAGGGCAACGCGACCGTGGCGGTCAACCCATACCCGCCGACCCTGCTGGGCTACAACCACGAGCTGAAAAACCCGCCACGTGACCTCGACGCAGCGCGCAAACTGCTCAAGGAAGCCGGCGTGCCGGAAGGCACCGTGTTTACCCTGTTTACCCGCAACGGCGGCGGCCCGACCAACCCGAACCCGATGCTCGGCGCGCAAATGATGCAGGCTGACCTGGCGAAAGTCGGGATCAAGATCGACATCCGCGTGATGGAATGGGGCGAAATGCTCAAGCGCGCCAAGGCCGGCGAACACGATATGGTGTCGGCCGGATGGGCGGGCGACAACGGCGACCCGGATAACTTCCTGACGCCTATGCTCAGTTGCGAGGCCGCCAAGAACGGCGAAAACTACGCCCGCTGGTGCAACGAGAAATTCCAGACCCTGCTCGACGAAGCACGGGCTAAAGTAGATCCGGCCGAACGCGCCAAACTGTATGAAGAAGCCCAGGCCATCTTCAATCAGGACCAACCGTGGATCAGCATGGCCCACACCCGGATGTTCACCGCAATGCGCAACAACGTAGAGGGTTATCACATCAGCCCTCTGACAACCAATAACTTCGCCACCACCCAGGTGAAGTAGATAAGAAACTCCCGGCCTCCCTGACCCCAGGGTCGCCGGGCACGCCTAACCGGCTGATGAGGTACCACACAAGATGTTTAGTTTTATTGCCCGCCGACTGGGGTTGTTGATCCCCACGTTTTTCGGCATCACCTTGCTGACTTTCGCGTTGATTCGCATGATTCCCGGCGACCCCGTGGAAGTGATGATGGGCGAACGTCGGGTCGACCCCGAAATGCACGCTCAGGCAATGGAACGCCTCGGTCTGAACAAACCGCTGTACGCCCAGTACCTGGACTACATCGGCAAACTGGCCCACGGCGATCTCGGCGAATCCCTGCGCACCCGTGAGAGCGTATGGACCGAGTTCACCTCCCTCTTCCCGGCGACCCTGGAACTGTCCATGGCCGCCCTGTTATTCGCCGGCGTCCTGGGCCTTCTGGCCGGGGTGATCGCGGCCCTCAAGCGAGGATCCCTGTTCGACCACGGAGTGATGGGCATCTCCCTGGCGGGGTATTCGATGCCGATCTTCTGGTGGGGCCTGATTCTCATCATGTTCTTCTCGGTGAGCCTGGGCTGGACCCCGGTGTCAGGGCGGATCGACCTGCTCTACGACATCGAGCCACGCACCGGTTTCATGCTGATCGACACCCTGCTGGCCAATGACACCGGCGCTTTCCTGGATGCGCTGCATCACCTGATCCTGCCGGCCATCGTCCTCGGCACCATTCCGCTGGCGGTGATCGCGCGGATGACCCGTTCGTCGATGCTCGAAGTGCTGCGTGAAGACTACATCCGTACCGCCAAGGCCAAAGGCCTGTCGCCGTCGCGCGTGGTGTTCGTGCACGGTCTGCGCAACGCGCTGATCCCGGTGCTGACCGTGGTCGGCCTGCAAGTCGGCACCCTGCTGGCCGGTGCGGTCCTGACCGAAACCATCTTCTCGTGGCCCGGCATCGGCAAATGGCTGATCGAAGCCATCGGCGCCCGGGACTATCCGGTCGTGCAGAACGGCATTCTGTTGATCGCCTGCCTGGTGATCCTGGTCAACTTCGTGGTGGACATCCTCTACGGCTTTGCCAACCCACGCATCCGTCATCAGCGCTGAGGTCAATACCCATGAGCACTCCAACATCCTCAGTAGTCACCGCTGCACCTGGCGCGGATCAAAGTCTGCTGTACCCGTCGCCGTACAAAGAATTCTGGCAAGCCTTCGCCAGGAACAAGGGCGCCGTTGCCGGCCTGCTGTTCATGCTGCTGGTGATTTTCTGCGCGATCTTCGCGCCGTGGGTCGCCCCGCATAACCCGAGCGAGCAATACCGTGACTTCCTGCTGACGCCGCCGGCGTGGCTCGAAGGCGGCCAGATGCAGTTCCTGCTCGGCACCGATGAACTGGGTCGCGACCTGCTGTCGCGTCTGATCCAGGGTTCGCGCCTGTCGCTGCTGATCGGTCTGTCGTCGGTGGTGATGTCGCTGATTCCGGGGATCCTGCTGGGTCTGTTCGCCGGTTTCTTCCCGAAAGTGGTCGGCCCGACCATCATGCGTCTGATGGACATCATGCTGGCCCTGCCGTCGCTGCTGCTGGCCGTGGCGATCGTCGCCATCCTCGGCCCAGGCCTGATCAACACCGTGATCGCGATTGCCGTGGTTTCGCTGCCGTCCTACGTTCGTCTGACCCGTGCTGCGGTGATGGGCGAACTGAACCGCGACTACGTGACCGCTGCGCGTCTGGCCGGTGCCGGCCTGCCGCGCCTGATGTTCATCACCGTGCTGCCGAACTGCATGGCACCGCTGATCGTTCAGGCGACCCTGAGCTTCTCCTCGGCGATCCTCGATGCCGCCGCCCTGGGCTTCCTCGGCCTCGGCGTCCAGCCGCCAACCCCTGAGTGGGGCACCATGCTGGCCTCGGCCCGCGACTACATCGAACGCGCCTGGTGGGTCGTGAGTCTGCCGGGTCTGACCATTTTGCTCAGCGTGCTGGCAATCAACTTGATGGGCGACGGCCTGCGCGATGCGCTGGACCCGAAACTCAAGAACGCCGCCTGAGGAGATTCCCATGTCACTGCTAGAAATCAAGAATCTCAACGTTCGCTTCGGCGACAAGAACGCCACACCGGTGGTCGACGGCCTCGATCTCAAGGTCGACAAGGGCGAAGTGCTGGCCATCGTTGGCGAATCGGGTTCCGGCAAGTCCGTGACCATGATGGCGCTGATGGGCCTTATCGAGCACCCGGGGATCGTCACCGCCGACTCTCTGAGCTTCGACGGCAAGGACATGCTCAAACTGAGCAATCGCCAGCGTCGGCAGATCGTCGGTAAAGACCTGTCGATGGTGTTCCAGGACCCGATGACCGCACTGAACCCGAGCTACACCGTCGGTTTCCAGATCGAGGAAGTGCTGCGCCTGCACCTGAAAATGTCCGGCAAGGCCGCTCGCAAGCGCGCCATCGAACTGCTGGAAAAGGTTGAAATCCCCGGCGCTTCCAGCCGCATGGATGCCTATCCGCACCAACTGTCCGGCGGCATGAGCCAGCGTGTGGCAATTGCCATGGCGATTGCCGGCGAGCCGAAACTGCTGATCGCGGACGAGCCGACCACCGCACTCGACGTAACGATCCAGGCGCAGATCATGGACCTGCTGCTGGCGTTGCAGAAAGAGCAGAACATGGGCCTGGTGCTGATCACCCACGACCTCGCCGTGGTGGCCGAAACCGCCCAGCGCGTCTGTGTGATGTACGCCGGCCAGGCCGTTGAAGTCGGTCAGGTGCCGCAACTGTTCGACATCCCGGCCCACCCGTACAGCGAAGCGCTGCTCAAGGCGATTCCGGAACACAGCCAGGGTGCCGAGCGTCTGGCAACCCTGCCGGGCATCGTTCCGGGCCGTTACGACCGTCCGCAAGGCTGCCTGCTGTCGCCGCGCTGCCCGTACGTGCAGGACAGCTGCCGCGCGCAGCGTCCGACCCTTGATCCGAAAAGCCACAGCCTCGCCCGCTGCTTCTACCCGTTGAACCAGGAGGTGGCGTAATGGCCGTCGTACTAACCGCCCGCGACCTGACCCGTCACTACGAAGTCTCCCGTGGCCTGTTCAAGGGCCATGCGACCGTACGCGCCCTCAACGGTGTGTCGTTCGAGCTGGAAGCCGGCAAGACCCTCGCCGTTGTGGGCGAATCGGGCTGCGGCAAATCCACCCTCGCCCGTGCCCTTACCCTGATCGAGGAGCCGTCGTCCGGTTCCCTGAAAATCGCAGGGCAAGAAGTGGCCGGCGCCGACAAGGCCCAGCGCAAGCAACTGCGCAAAGACGTGCAGATGGTGTTCCAGAGCCCGTACGCCTCGTTGAACCCGCGGCAGAAGATCGGTGATCAACTGGCCGAGCCTTTGCTGATCAACACCAACCTGTCGGCCGCCGAACGTCGCGAACGAGTCCAGGCGATGATGAAGCAGGTCGGCCTGCGTCCCGAGCACTACCAGCGTTATCCGCACATGTTCTCCGGCGGTCAGCGCCAGCGTATTGCGCTGGCTCGCGCCATGATGCTGCAACCGAAAGTGCTGGTGGCGGACGAGCCGACCTCGGCGCTGGACGTGTCGATCCAGGCGCAGGTGCTGAACCTGTTCATGGACATGCAGCAGGAGTTCAACACCGGTTACGTGTTCATCTCGCACAACCTGGCGGTGGTGCAGCACGTGGCCGATGACGTGATGGTGATGTACCTCGGGCGCCCGGTGGAAATAGGTCCGAAGCACGACATCTATGCCCGTCCTCTGCACCCGTATACCCAGGCGCTGCTGTCGGCGACTCCGACCATCCACCCGGATCCGGACAAGCCGAAGATCAAGATCGTCGGCGAGCTGCCCAACCCGCTGAACCCGCCACCGGGCTGCGCGTTTCACAAGCGCTGCCCGTACGCGACCGAACGTTGCAGCGTGGAAGAGCCGGCCCTGCGCCAGCTCGATACGCGTCAGGTAGCGTGCCACTACGCCGAGCAGTTCCTCGACGGCGCGGCATAAAAAACCCGCCCTGTTGCCGGGGCGGGTCGTTAAAGCGTTGACCAAACCTCTTCTTTCTCGATTGCGCATCAGTCGGGGAAGAAGAGGTTTTCTTTTGTCTGCGATCTATGTCTGGCTGTCGCCATCGTCCGGATCATCGGTGTCCGGCTCGTCGGTGGTCGAATCGTCATCGTCCTTGCTGCCACCCTGATCCTGATCACCGGGTTCGGATTCGGACTTGGCGAGCATGATCACACCCGCGTGCCCCTGGGCCGCATTGAAACCCTGCGCAGGCGCCGCGTTGCTCGCCCACGCCGCCGTGGTGCCAAGCGTCAGCATCACCAAAACCTTAAGCAACAACACTATGCGTTGAAAAATGCTCATAAGCGTTTCCATCCTTTCGTGGTTGAAGCCAGAGTGCCGGTCCGGCGCTGAATAAAATCTAGTTCCGATCAGCCGGGTTCACCAGATAGGACGCTAACCAATGCCCGGAAATGCCATGGCTGGACAGACCGCTTTCGAATAAACCTCATAACCGGATCAGCTAAGCGAGGTGGCCTTGCGGGTTTGCACGGGCTGGCTGGTCGAGACGCGCAGGCGGGTCGCCAGACAAACCGGCGGAACCGACATCACAGCCAGCACCGCACTGGCTACCCAGACGCTGTGACCACCGAACAGCCCGTAAAGCTGTCCGCTGAGCACCGGCGAGAGCAATGCACTTGCGCTCCAGGCCATGAAGAACAGACCGAAGTACTGGCCGCTTTTGCCGCGTTGCGCATGCTGCATGACCAGCACATTCAGCGGCGGCATGAACAGCGCCTCCCCCAACGTCCAGACCACCGTCGACAGGCAGGCATAAAACAGCCCGGAACCCAGTGGCAGCATGCCAAGCCCTAGCGCCAGCAACACGCAACCGGCGATCAAGGGCCGCCGCGAGCCCCAGCGTTCGCCCCAATGCGAGATTGGAATCTGCAACGCCACGACAAGGACAGCGTTGATCGCAAACTGCCAGCCGATGGCTTCGGTACTCAAGCGATAGAAGTCGCGCAGATAGTTGCCGAGGGTGCTGTAAACGGTGTCGAACGCCATGCCGAGCAGGACGGTCGCCGCCAGCAGCCAGAGAAATGGTTTGTCGCGATATGGCAGACCTGAGCCGGTCTGCGTCTCTGGCGTTTCGTCCGGGATCAGCACCGTTCGCCGCCAGGTCGTGCGGACAAACCAGAGCAGCGCCACCAGCGTCAGCGCCGCACTGATGAAGAACACCCAGCGAAAATCCGTCTGCGCCAGCACACCGCCCGCTATACCGGCGGCGGCCATCCCGAGATTTCGCGCAATACGACTCAAGGCCTGGGCCCGTGGGCGCTGGGCAACCTCGCAATACTCCATGATCAGGCGTTGATGCAGCGTACGAATCGCGCCGTCGATCGTGCCGCTGAGCAGCAGCAACAAGGCCAGCAACCACATCTGCGTCACCAGCCCGAGTCCGAGCAGTACCCACGTCGAAACGAAGAACAGCGCCGCCGTCAGCCGCGCGGTGCGGATATGGTCGCTGAGCAAACCGCCCAGCATCGAACCGATCAACAGCCCGCCGCCGTACGCCGCCAACAGCCAGCCAACGGTCTCGATGGCGAAGCCCAGCTCCTGGCGCAGATACAACGCCATGAACAGCTTGACCATGCTGCTCAGGCGATTGATGAACAACAGCGCCGCAAGTACCCAGGCCATCGTGGAGAAGTAACCATCGAATCGCAGCCAGTGAATGAGCCGACCGGTCATTCCGTTGATCCTTCAGAAAGCTCGCTTTGGGCCTTGAACACTAGACCTCGTCGCCCGGATTGTCGCGGCTAAAAACGCCGCTGCGGTAAAAGCAGACACAAACCACAAGCGTTCGGGAAAGAACCTACAACGGCAGTCACCACCACCGCCCGGGCAATAAAAAGCCCCGAGGCTCGCGCCTCGGGGCTCTGGATGTTGCAGTCAACGCTTAGTGATGCTCACGGGTTGCACGGAATTTCACGTCCGGCCAGCGCTCTTCCATCAGGGCCAGATTGACCCGGGTCGGAGCGAGGTAGGTCAGGTGACCACCGCCGTCCAGCGCGAGGTTTTCCACAGCCTTGTTGGAGAATTCCTCAAGCTTCTTCTTGTCGCTGCATTCGATCCAGCGCGCGGAGTACACGGTGATCGGCTCGTAGGAGCACTCGACCTTGTATTCCTCTTTCAGGCGGCTGGCGACCACATCGAACTGCAGCACACCGACGGCGCCGAGGATGATGTCGTTGCTGCGCTCCGGGAAGAACACCTGGGTCGCGCCTTCTTCGGCCAGCTGTTGCAGGCCCTGACGCAGTTGCTTGGATTTCAGCGGATCACGCAGGCGTACGCGGCGGAACAGTTCCGGGGCGAAGTGCGGGATACCGGTGAAGCCCAGGGTTTCGCCTTCGCTGAAGGTGTCGCCGATCTGGATCGTGCCGTGGTTGTGCAGACCGATGATGTCGCCGGCGTACGCCTCTTCCAGCTGTTCACGCTCGGACGAGAAGAACGTCAGGGCGTCGCCAATGCGCACGTCCTTGCCGGTGCGCACGTGGCGCATCTTCATGCCTTTCTCGTACTTGCCGGAGCAGATACGCATGAAGGCGATGCGGTCGCGGTGTTTCGGGTCCATGTTCGCCTGGATCTTGAAGATGAAGCCCGAGAACTTCTCTTCCACCGGCTCCACGGTGCGCTCGTTGGCCACCCGTGGCAGCGGACGCGGTGCCCAGTCGACCACGGCGTCGAGTACGTGGTCGACACCGAAGTTGCCCAGCGCGGTACCGAAGAACACCGGGGTCAGTTGACCGTCGATGAACTCCTGCTGATTGAATTCGTGGCAGGCGCCCTGCACCAGTTCCAGCTGTTCGAGGAAACGATCGTACTCGTCGCCCAGGTGAGCGCGGGCTTCGTCGGAGTCGAGCTTCTCGATGATCTTGGTTTCGGTACGTTCGTGACCGTGACCGGCGGTGTAGACAATGATGTAGTCGTCCGCCAGGTGGTACACGCCCTTGAAGTCTCGGTAGCAACCGATCGGCCAGGTGATCGGCGCAGCCTTGATCTTCAGAACGGCTTCGATTTCGTCGAGCAGTTCGATCGGGTCGCGGATGTCACGGTCGAGTTTGTTGATGAAGCTGACGATCGGCGTGTCACGCAGACGGCAGACGTCCATCAGCGCGATGGTCCGTGGCTCGACACCTTTACCGCCGTCGAGGACCATCAGGGCCGAGTCCACCGCGGTCAGGGTGCGGTAGGTGTCTTCGGAGAAGTCTTCGTGGCCCGGGGTGTCGAGCAGGTTGATCATGTGTTCGCGATACGGGAACTGCATGACCGACGTGGTAATGGAAATACCCCGCTGCTTCTCCATCTCCATCCAGTCGGATGTCGCATGGCGGTCGGATTTACGGGATTTCACCGTACCGGCCACTGCAATCGCCTTGCCCATCAACAGGAGCTTCTCGGTGATCGTGGTTTTACCGGCATCGGGGTGGGAAATAATGGCGAAAGTGCGGCGTTTCGCGACTTCGGCGGCCTGTCTGGTCATGGGAAATCGCCTGGCGGTGATTCAAAAAAGGGCCGCGATTATAGCCCAAGTCAAGACAATAACCGAACCGTTGAGCACATTAAGGGTGGCCAAATGCTGCCTCAGATGGGAACCTTTTAAAGCACGGAGACGTCCATCCCCTGTTACGACTTTTCGTCAGGGGCTGAAAAATCAGCAAGTTAGCCTGACGAGGCTGCGCTCATGGCTCGCTTTCAGACCGCTTTTCGCCGGTGCTGGGGGAGCTGCTTCTCGCGAACGTTCACTCCCGGCAGCCAGGCATGGCATGCCACTCGGGACAGCGTCCGCCGACTATAAAAAAGGAGTCCGCCTGTGGCTATCCGCTATGGCAAAGGGCTGATGGGAGGTGCGGTGGTGATCGCGCTCCTGGCCCTGCTGGTCCACTGGATCGGCATCAACACGATCGAACACTACCGCGACGATTTGTTGTTTTACCTGCAAGCTCATCTGATTCTCGTCCTCGCTTCAATGCTGGCCGCCCTTGTCGTGGGCATCCCCGCCGGTATCTTCCTGAGCCGCCCGACCATGGTCGGCCGCGCCGAACGCTTCATGCAGATCTTCAACATCGGTAACACCGTGCCACCGCTGGCCGTACTGGCGATTGCCCTGGGGATTCTCGGCATCGGCAGTGGCCCGGCGATCTTCGCTTTATTCCTCGCCTCGCTTTTGCCGATTGTGCGCAACACCTACGAAGGCCTGAAAAACGTCCAGGGCTCACTGAAAGAAGCCGCCACCGGCATCGGCATGACCCCGCGCCAGGTGTTGTGGCAGGTCGAGTTGCCCAATGCCGTGCCGATCATCGTCGGCGGTGTGCGAGTGGCCTTGGCGATCAACGTCGGTACGGCGCCGCTGGCGTTCCTGATCGGGGCCAACAGCCTCGGCAGCCTGATTTTCCCCGGCATCGCCCTGAACAATCAGCCGCAACTGCTGCTCGGCGCCGCGTGCACCGCGCTGCTGGCCCTGTTGCTCGATGGCGTGGTCACCCTCGCCAGCCGTCTCTGGCTGGAACGCGGTTTGCGCCCGTCTTAAGGCTTCGGCAAAGGAATATTCATGAAACGACTTAGCTTGATCTTGGGCTGCGTTCTGCTGTTCGCAGGATTTGCCCAGGCGGCGGAAAAGCCGCTCATTCGCCTCGGCGCCCGGGTATTCACCGAACAGACCCTGCTCGCGGAAATCACCGCGCAATACCTGCGCAGCAAAGGCTACGACGCGCAGATCACCGGCGGACTGGGCAGCAACCTGGCCCGCAGCGCCCACGAAAGCGGGCAACTGGACATGCTCTGGGAATACACCGGCGTGTCGCTGGTGGCCTACAACCATGTCACCGAAAAACTCGACAGCGAACAGTCCTACGCCCGGGTGAAAGAACTCGACGCGAAAAAAGGTCTGGTCTGGCTGACGCCGTCGAAATTCAGCAACACCTACGCCCTCGCTCTTCCGAAGAAAGTGGCCGAGGAATATCCGCAGATCAGCAACATCAGCCAGTTGAACGACGTTCTACGCGCTGAAGCCAAGACCAATCACCTGGTGGCGCTGGACACCGAGTTCGCCAACCGCTCCGACGGTCTGGACGGCATGGTCAAGCTCTACGACATGAACCTGACCCGCAAAAACATCCGGCAGATGGACGCGGGCCTGGTCTACACCGCGCTGCGTAACGGCCAGGTGTTTGCCGGCCTGGTCTACACCACCGACGGTCGCCTCAACGCGTTCGGGCTGAAGCTGCTGGAAGACGACAAGCATTACTTCCCGGACTACACCGCCGCGCCCGTCGTGCGCCAGGCCTACCTCGACGCTCACCCGCAACTGGCTGAGCAACTCAAGCCGCTGGCCGAGCTGTTCGACGACGAAACCATGCGTCAGCTCAATGCGCGGGTCGACGTCGATCACGAAAGCCCATCGAAAGTCGCTGCCGATTTCCTGCACCAGCACCCACTGAACTAAAGGAGGAAAAGTCATGGAATTTTTGAACGCCTTTTCCCACCTCGACTGGCAGCAGGTGATGCACCTGACCTGGCAGCACATCACCCTGGTCGGCATCGCCGTCAGCCTGGCGATTCTCATCGGTGTGCCGCTGGGCATTTTGATGACGCGCTTCCCGAGCCTCGCCGGTCCCTTGCAAGCCAGCGCCACAGTGCTGCTGACCGTGCCGTCGATTGCGCTGTTCGGCCTGTTGCTGCCGTTCTACTCGAAGTTCGGGCAGGGCCTCGGCCCGATGCCGGCGATCACCGCCGTGTTCCTTTATTCACTGCTGCCGATCATGCGCAACACCTACCTCGCCCTGACCGGCGTCGAACCGGGCATTCGCGAAGCCGCACGCGGCATCGGCATGACCTTCGGCCAGCGCCTGCGCATGGTCGAACTGCCGATTGCGGTGCCGGTGATCCTCGCCGGTGTGCGCACGGCCGTGGTGATGAACATCGGAGTGATGACCATCGCCGCGACCATCGGTGCTGGCGGTCTTGGCGTGCTGATCCTCGCCTCCATCAGCCGCAGTGACATGTCGATGCTGATCGTCGGCGCACTGCTGGTCAGTCTTCTGGCGATCTTCGCCGACCTCATATTGCAGTGGCTGCAACGTTCGCTGACTCCAAAAGGACTCCTCAAATGATCGAACTTCAAAACCTCAGCAAGACCTTCCAAAGCAACGGCAAAGATGTGAAAGCCGTGGACTCGGTAAGCCTGACCGTCAATGAAGGCGAAATCTGTGTGTTCCTTGGGCCATCGGGTTGCGGCAAAAGCACCACGCTGAAAATGATCAACCGCCTGATCAAGCCGACCTCGGGCAAGATCCTGATCAACGGCGAAGAGACCACCGACCTCGACGAAGTGACCCTGCGTCGCAACATCGGCTACGTGATCCAGCAAATCGGTCTGTTCCCCAACATGACCATCGAAGAGAACATCGTGGTGGTGCCGAAGCTGCTCGGCTGGGACAAACAGAAATGCCACGACCGCGCCCGCGAACTGATGAGCATGATCAAGCTTGAGCCCAAGCAATATCTGCATCGTTATCCCCGTGAACTGTCCGGCGGCCAGCAACAACGGATCGGCGTGATCCGCGCACTGGCGGCGGATGCACCACTGTTGTTGATGGACGAACCGTTCGGTGCGGTCGACCCGATCAACCGCGAAATGATCCAGAACGAGTTCTTCGAGATGCAGCGGGCGCTGAACAAGACCGTGATCATGGTCAGCCATGACATCGACGAAGCGATCAAACTCGGCGACAAGATCGCGATCTTCCGCGCCGGCAAGCTGTTGCAGATCGACCACCCGGACACCCTGCTCGCCCATCCGGCGGACGACTTTGTCAGCAACTTCGTCGGCCAGGACAGCACCCTCAAGCGCCTGCTGCTGGTGAAGGCGGAAGACGCAGCGGACAACGCTCCATCGGTGAGCCCGGAAACTCCGGTGGCCGATGCGCTGGAGTTGATGGACGAGCATGACCGTCGTTACGTGGTGGTCACCTGCGCAGAGAACAAGGCACTGGGTTATGTGCGGCGTCGCGACCTGCATCGTCAGACCGGTACGTGCGCGCAGTTCCTGCGTGAGTTCAACTCCACGGCTGCGTACGACGAGCATTTGCGCATCCTGTTGTCGCGCATGTATGAGTTCAATCGGGCGTGGTTACCGGTGATGGATGCCGAGCGGGTGTTCCTCGGGGAGGTTACCCAGGAGTCGATTGCCGAGTATCTGAGCTCGGGTAAATCCCGTGGGGGCAAGACCAGCATTGTGTCGCCGGCAGAAGTTGCGTTGGCGTGAAGAAGGGGCTGTAAAAAGGGCGGTGCTTGTGGGTAAGCACCGCCCTTTTTTGCTCAGGAGGAAATGGCCTGATTGGCTGCAATGAATTCAAATTTCGCATCAGCCGCAGGGGTCGGGGGAAGTGTCATCCGGATCATTGGAATCCAGATGCCGGTTTGCGTCTTGAAATCACGCTGGTCGTATTGCGCCCCGGCCTTACCCGCCTCATTGAGATAGAACACTGCTTCTATTGGCACGGTGGTACCCAGGTTCTGCCCCCACTTCTCAATACGAAACTCATTCTGTGTATTGAACGCAAAGGTCCCCCCCTGTCCTTGCGCCTTGACCGCCTCATTGAAAGCTACGGTTGCCGCCTGGTTCAAATCATCGCGTACATCAAATCCGCAAAGCGATCCATATTTCGCCGACTGACTGTTGTAGAGCGCGATGTATTGCGCGGCAGTCTTAATATTCTGCGATTGGCACGGAACGCTTGTAGCGTATCCCGGATACTGCCCACACCCTTTATCCCCGCGAAGATCCGTGGCGCCGTCCACAGGAAAAAAGCACAAAATCTCCGGTTCAAACTTACCAAAGGGTTTAAAGAAATAAGGATAAAAAATAAAGCCATTATTGTACCCAAACACCAACTTGCTAAATTTTGCATCCTTACGTAGCCAGGAGAACGAGACTCCAGTGGAGCTCGGGTTTGGATTCCAGAAATGGTATTGCGTGGAATGCTGGGTCGCACGCAACAATACCCCTGTACACAGGAAAGCCGGTGCTGAGGGGTTATTTCTACACATGTTCAACGTGTTGTTGTAGGCCTCCGTCAGATAAGCCGCAATCTCGGGTCCTGTACCTGCCCCCTGTATCCCGACTTCTGAGGAGTGCACGGCCGCTGCACTTTTTACAGAATCGACGCTCGGTGCAGGAGCGTGATTCGCACACCCTGAAAACAGGAGCATAAACAGCAAAATCACTATTCGTCTCATCTCGTTCACCTTCTCAAAGTTACTGGATGTTGCGTTGGCGCGACGCAGAGGTTGTGAAAAAGGCGATGCCACTGGATAAGCGCCGTCCATTTTTGGTCAGGAAGAGATGGCTTGATCGGCGGTGATGAATTCAAACTTCGCATCAGCTGCCGGTGTTTGGGGAAGTGTCATCCGGATCATTGGAATCCAGATACCGGTTTGCGTTTTGAAATCACGCTGGTCGTATTGCGCCGCAGGTTTGCCGGTGTCGTTGAGGTAAAAAATAGCCATGATCGGCAATACCGGGCCTTTACCCTGACCCCAGTTTTCCAGTCGGAATTCGTTTTGTGTATTGAAGGCAAACGTTCCGCCTTGCCCCTGAGCCTTGACGGCTTCATTGAATGCTTGCGTGGCCTTTTCATTCAGGGCATCGCGGACATCAAATCCGCAAAGGTACCCGTATTTGTTCGGCTGGCTGTTGTAGTGGGCGATATATTGCGCAGCCGTATTAATATTCTGCCCCTGACATGGATAGCTGCTAGGGACGCCGGGCGTTTCTCCGCAGCCACTGTTGGTGCGTGAAGTTGTGGCGCCATCGACTGGAAAGAAGCACAGGATTTCCGGTTCAACTTTTCCGGCGGACTTATAGAAATATGGGCTAAAAATAAAACCATTGTTGTAGCCGAACACCAGCTTGCTGAACTTGGCGTCCTTGCTCAGCCAGGAAAATGAAACACCTGTGGAGTTCGGGTTCGGATCCCAAAAATGGAAGGCAGTAGAGTGCTGTGTCGCTCGCAGCATCACACCGCTGCACAGGAACTTCGGTGCTCTGGGGTTGGCTCGGCACATGGAGATAGAAATATTATTGTAGTACTCGGTTAAATAAGACGCCGTCTCGGGCCCGGTATAAGACTGTGTTACTCCGTAACTATCGAACTGTACAGCTTGTGCACTTTTGTCGGGTGTGACATTCGGGGCAAGCTCATGACTCACACACCCAGAAATTAATAAAATAACTAGCCACACCAATATCCTGTTCATTTTCCCTGTCTCTAAAAACATGAGCCAAACCCGGACTCTGAACTTGACTCGTGCAAAAAATGCACTTTCAATTTCAGATTTCGAAATAGCATCGAAACTTGACGACCGTACAATTACCCTAATAACTATTCAGAAATAAAGCACCTGTCAGAACTGACAGTAGGTAACAGGCCAGCCATATTTTTTCGAGATTAAAACAGGTGAGGCTATAGCCAGACTGCGATTGAATGTCTGTTCGGCCAGCAGCAGCGGATCGACATGATCCGCGCGCTGGCCGAGGCGGTGGTCTGATCAAGATCCAAAAGAATGTTCGATAGCTGTTTTTTTTCGACCACCGGATTCTGAAGGCTGCGTTTTTTACTCCGCCCTTGACCCGGCAAGAAATATCAACACCTCGGGAGGCCGAACTCGACCGAAACTGTCAGCCACAGCCAGCAAATCCCCCCTCAGCTGCCCTTCTTGCCGCCAACGTCGCCGATGTTGAAGTGATCATACTTAGCAATGACCTGGCACGCATCAGCATCGAACGTGCAGGCATTTTTAACACCTGAAAATTATTTCGGAACATCTGACCGTCATCTCGGTCGGCTACAAAGAGTGATATCCGCTACGCACGTCAGAAGCGTGCAAAAACGCGACATTTTTAGTTGATCTCAGGCCCCTCACGCCCTAAAGTTCGCGCCGAACGTCCATGCTGGAAACGATCCATCCGGCTCAAGTACTGACGACGAGACAGCAAGGCCAAGGGCAACGACCCCAGATCGTTTGAGAGCGTAGCGAGCGCAGGCAAGACAAGGCGGGAAGAGGCGAGGAAGCGGAGTTTACTGGTTGTAAATGAGCATTCCGAGCCTCTTCCCAACGCAGTATTGCCAAGCGCAGTAGCTCTCAAATGATCTGAATGGCCTTTTTGCTTTCGGCGCCATTGCCTTGGGAAGTAGGCGAACCAAAGTGGGGATACGGAGGACGTTCATATGCACCCATTGATTAACGACGTTTGCCACTAGGAGTCCCAAGTATGTCGATCCAGGTCGAAGACTATTTCGCGCGCGAAACCTTTCAGAAAATGAAGGCGTTCGCCGACAAACAGGAAACCCCGTTCGTGGTGATCGACACCGCGATGATCGCCCAGGCCTACGATGACCTGCGCGCCGGTTTCGAATTCGCCAAGGTCTACTACGCGGTCAAGGCCAACCCGGCCGTCGAGATCATCGACCTGCTCAAAGAGAAAGGCTCGAGCTTCGACATCGCCTCGATCTATGAGCTGGACAAAGTGCTGAGCCGTGGCGTCAGCCCGGACCAGATCAGCTACGGCAACACCATCAAGAAGTCCAAGGACATTCGCTACTTCTATGAGAAGGGCGTGCGTCTGTTCGCCACCGACTCCGAAGCCGACCTGCGCAACATCGCCAAGGCTGCGCCGGGCGCCAAAGTCTATGTGCGCATCCTGACCGAAGGCTCGACCACGGCCGACTGGCCACTGTCGCGCAAGTTCGGCTGCCAGACCGACATGGCCATGGACCTGCTGATCCTCGCCCGCGACCTGGGTCTGGTGCCGTACGGCATCTCGTTCCACGTCGGTTCGCAACAGCGCGACATCAGCGTCTGGGACGCCGCGATCGCCAAGGTCAAAGTGATCTTCGAGCGCCTGAAGGAAGAAGACGGCATCCACCTGAAGTTGATCAACATGGGCGGCGGCTTCCCGGCCAACTACATCACCCGCACCAACAGCCTGGAAACCTACGCCGAAGAAATCATCCGCTTCCTGAAGGAAGACTTCGGTGATGATCTGCCGGAAATCATTCTGGAGCCGGGCCGTTCGCTGATCGCCAACGCCGGTATCCTGGTCAGTGAAGTGGTACTGGTTGCGCGTAAATCCCGCACCGCCGTCGAGCGTTGGGTTTACACCGATGTGGGCAAGTTCTCCGGCCTGATCGAAACCATGGACGAAGCCATCAAGTTCCCGATCTGGACCGAAAAGAAAGGCGAGATGGAAGAAGTCGTGATCGCCGGCCCGACCTGCGACAGCGCCGACATCATGTACGAAAACTACAAGTACGGCCTGCCGCTGAACCTGGCGATCGGTGATCGTCTGTACTGGCTTTCGACCGGTGCGTACACCACCAGTTACAGCGCCGTAGAGTTCAATGGCTTCCCGCCGCTGAAGTCGTTCTACGTGTAAGCGATGCTGCCGTAATGCAAAAAGCCCATGACGTGTCATGGGCTTTTTTGTGGCTGCGATTCAGGTGTTCTGTAACTCGGCGCAGCGGTGAGCGTAGGCCTGCGCCAGTGCCTGGATTTTAGGATCGGTTGCGCTCGCCAGCATCTGGCTCGCCACTCGCAGGAAATTCAGATTACCGACGGCCAATGCTTTCTCCAGCCAGACCAGCGCGTCATCAACGCGCCCCTCATCCGCCAGCACCGCCGCATGACTGAACTGTCCGCGAAAATCTCCGCCCTCGGCCGAGCGTCGATACCAGTCACGGGCCGCTGCGGGATTCGCCGGGCACACTTGCCCTTCTTCCAGATAACGCCCGAACAGGTTCATCGACTTGGCATGCCCGGCTTCGGCCGCGCGCTGATAGAGCGCCATGGCCTGAAGATGATCAACCACTACACCGCGCCCGGTCGCCAGCAGATTGGCGAGGTTGTACATCGCCCAGTCCAGCCCGGCATCGGCAGCGATTCGATAGTGCTGCGCGGCAATCGACGCACCTGCTGCACAACCCCATCCGTGCTCATGACAACGGCCGAGCATGTTGCGCGCCATCAGATGACCTTGCCCGGCGGCGATTTCAAACCAGCGCAATGCCAGCGGCTGATCCTGCGCAATCCCATGGCCATCGAGCAGAATCTGTCCGAGCAGCGCCTGTGCTTCCAGCACGCCCTCACCTGCCGCCATCAGAATGGCTTGAGCCGCACGGGCCGGACTTTCTTCAAGCATCGCGGTGAGGCGTTCGCCGTCGAGGACTTCCTCGCGGCGCAAACGAAAGTCCGCCACTTACACCTCGACCCAGCGACGCAACAGGTTGTGATAGGTGCCGGTGAGGCGGATCAGCGAAGGGTGATCGGGCATGTCCTGGGTCAGTTGCTGGATCGCACCGTCCATCTCGAACAGCAGGGCGCGCTGGCTGTCTTCGCGCACCAGGCTTTGGGTCCAGAAGAACGAGGCATAACGCGCGCCGCGAGTGACGGCGTTGACCTTGTGCAGGCTGGTGCCGGGGTACAGCACCATGTCGCCGGCGGGCAGTTTCACTTGCTGGGTGCCGTAGGTGTCCTGGATCTCCAGCTCGCCGCCGTCGTAGTCCTCGGGCTCACTGAAGAACAACGTGGCGGACAAATCGGTGCGTACCCGCTCGATGCTGCCCTTGGGCTGACGCACCGCGTTGTCGATGTGGAAATCGAAACTGCCCCCCGCCGTGTAGCAGTTGAGTAACGGCGGGAACACTTTGTGCGGCAGCGCAGCCGACATGAACAGCGGATTATTCCACAGGCGTTCAAGCATCGCGGCGCCGATTTCCTTGGCCAGTGGATGGCCTTCCGGCAGTTGCAGATTGTGCTTGGCCTTGGCCGATTGATAGCCGGCGGTGATCTTGCCGTCGGCCCAGTCGGCCCGTTCCAGAGCCTCGCGGATGCGCCGCACTTCGTCTTTCTCGAACAGAGCGGGGATGTGCAGCAGCATGTCAGAAGTCACCTGAAGGCAAAGAGGCGGCAATGGTATTGATTCTTATTGGCTGTGTAAAACCCGCTAGACGAATGAATCGGCAAAAACCGTAAGGTTAAATTGTAAAGAATGTAAATTCGTCGCGAATAACAATGTTTCGCAATTGATACGAATACCTGTTTACCCTATATTCCGCCGCCTCAAATCCTTGGGGAGGGGAATAAAAATGTCACGTCAACACGCACAATTACCCGTCAGCTCACCACGTCTGCTCGCCTCTGCCATCGGCGTCGCACTGACCGCCGGCTCCGCAGGCCACATGGTGTTCGCGGCCGAAAAGACCGACAGCAAAGCCTCCGGCAATGCCATTGCCCTGGACGCCACCGCCATCACCGGCGAAGCCCAGGACTCGACGTCCTACCAGGTCGAGAAGGCCTCCTCGCCCAAGTACACCGCGCCGCTGGTCGATACGCCGCGCTCGGTCACCGTTATTCCGCAACAAGTCCTGAAAGACACCGGCGCCCTGAACATGCAGGATGCGCTGCGCACCGTGCCAGGCATCACCTTCGGTGCCGGTGAAGGTGGCAACCCGCAGGGCGACCGTCCATTCATCCGTGGTTTCGATGCCCAGGGCGACACCTACCTCGACGGCGTGCGCGATACCGGCTCCCAGAGCCGCGAGATCTTCGCCGTGGAAAACATCGAAGTCAGCAAGGGCCCGAACTCCGCCATCGGCGGTCGCGGTGCGGCTGGCGGCAGCATCAACCTGGTGAGCAAAAAAGCGCACTTGGGCAATTCGTTCGACGGTGGTTTCACCTGGGGCTCCGACCAGACCCAGCGCTACACCCTGGACGGCAACTACCAGTTCAGCGACACCGCTGCCGGCCGTCTGAACCTGATGAGCCACGAGAGCAACGTCGCCGGTCGCGACAGCGTCGACTACGACCGTTGGGGCATCGCGCCGTCCCTGGCCTTCGGCCTGGGCACCGACACCCGCGTCAACCTCGACTACTACCATCTCGAAAGCAACGACACCCCAGACTCGGGCATCCCGTACACCATTCCGAAAGCAGGCTCGGCGGCACGCACCAAATCCAACCCGGACAAGCCGTACTCGGGTGGCGATCACAGCAACTTCTACGGTCTGGACGGTCGCGACTTCCGCAAGGGCCGCACCGACACCGCGACCTTCGCCATCGAGCATGACCTGAGCGACTCGCTGACCATCAAGAACACCCTGCGTCACGGCACCAGCATGCAGGACTACATCCTGACCCAGCCGGACGACAGCAAGGGCAACGTCAACAACGGCAGCGTCTGGCGTCGTGCGAACACCCGCGTGAGCAACACCGAGACCACCACCAACCAGACTGACCTGTTCGGCAACTTCTACGTTGCAGGCTTCAAGAACAGCTTCTCCACCGGAGTCGAATACACCCGTGAGGAAAGCAGCAAATCCTCGTACAACGTCAACACCGACACCACGCCGCGCACCAGCGCCGCGACCACCAACTGCACCCCGTCGATGATCGGCGCGTCGAGCGGCTACAACTGCACCTCGCTGTCGAACCCGAACCCGAACGATCCGTGGAACGGCGCCATTTCGCGCAACTACGCCGGCACCGACACCCAGTCCGATACTTACGCGCTGTATGTGTTCGACACCCTGGAGTTGTCCCAACAATGGCTGGTGAACATGGGCCTGCGTTACGACCACTTTGAAACCGGCTACAACACCTACAACAACGCTGGCCGTACCACCTCAAAAGGTTCGGACACCAGCGAGTTCGTCACCGGTCAGTTCGGTATCGTCTACAAGCCGGCACCCAACGGCAGCATCTATGCCTCCTATGCCACATCCGCCACGCCACCGGGCAGCACCCTGGGCGAAGGCATGGACGGCAACCCGCTGGGCGGCACACCGGACCGCAACGGCAACCTGCTCAAGAGCGACATGGAGCCGGAAACCACCAAGAACTACGAAATCGGCACCAAGTGGGATCTGCTGAACGATCGCCTGTCGCTGACCGCCGACATCTTCCGCACCGAGAAAGAGAACGCGCGTGTCCAGGTGGATACCACCTCGTACGAAAACGCCGGCAAGACGCGTGTACAAGGTATCGAGCTGTCCGCCAGCGGCAAGATCACCGACAAGTGGCAAGTGTTCGCCGGCTACGCCTACATGGACAGCGAACAGGTTGACGGTGGTGACCTGCCGGCCAACAAGGCCAACAACGGCAACGAACTGCCTAACACCCCGAAAAACAGCGCCAGCCTGTGGACCACTTATCAGGTCACGCCGAAGCTGACCATCGGTGGCGGTGCGTTCTACGTGGATGACGTGTACGGCAGCGTGGCCAACACCACCATGGTCGATTCCTACGTTCGCTACGACGCGATGGCCGCGTACAAGCTGAGCAAAAACGTCGACCTGCAATTGAACGTGCAGAACCTGACCAACGAAACCTACTACGACAAAGCCTTCTCGACTCACTTCGCCAACCAGGCGGCGGGCCGCACGGCATTGCTAAGCACCAACTTCCACTTCTGATCGAAGAGGGAAGTCGCGAGCCCCGTTCATTCACTTGAACGGGGCTTTTGTGCGTAATAAAGAACGCTTCTCGATAACCCACGGCATAATGCACGCCGTGAACACCACTTTCGAACGGACAAGGCTAGCGACGTGTTGAAGAAAACCCTGTTCCAGTTGCACTGGTTTTTTGGCATCACTGCCGGGCTGGTGCTGGCCCTGATGGGCATCACCGGCGCTGCCTATTCGTTTCAGGACGAGATCCTGAAAGCCCTCAACCCCTCCGTGTTGCAGGTGGAGAAACAGGTCGCCGGCGTCCTGCCGCCCGCCGATCTGGTGGCGCACATCGAAGCGGCCTCGGGCAAGACAGTCTCGATGCTCTCGGTCGAGACCGAAAGCGGCACCGCCGGGCGCGTCTGGTTCACCCCGCCGAAAGGCGAGCGCCGTGGCGAGATGCGTTACTTCGATCCCTACACCGCCGAATTCAAGGGCGAGGCCACCGGCCAGGATTTCTTCGGCCTGATGCTGCAGCTGCACCGGTTTCTCGCCATGGGCGATACCGGCCGCAACATCACCGGCGCCTGCACTCTGATGCTGCTGTTTTTCTGCCTGTCCGGCCTGTACCTGCGCTGGCCGCGGCAGTGGAACAGCTGGCGCGTCTGGCTGACCCTGGACTGGAAGAAAAAGGGCCGCAGCTTCAACTGGGACCTGCACTCGGTGTTCGGCACCTGGTGCATGCTGGTTTACCTGCTGCTGGCGCTGACGGGATTGTCCTGGTCCTACGAGTGGTACAACAAAGGCCTGACGAAATTGCTGTCGGATGCGCCTCAGAACGAGCGCGTGCGCGGCGGTCGTGGCCCGGCACCCGAGGGTCCGGCGCCGACTGCCGATTACGCAGCCATGTGGATCAGCATCTACAGCGCAGCAGGTCCAGGCCTCGCCTCCTACAACATCCGCATGCCGCCAGTGGCCGGCCAACCGGCGACCGTGTTCTACCTGCTCGACAACTCACCCCACGAGCGCGCGCTGAACCAGATCACCCTCGATCCGGCCACCGGCGTCGTCAAACGGGTCGACCGCTACGCCGACAAGAGCTTCAAGGCGCAATTGCTGACCAGCATTTATGCGTTGCACGTCGGCAGCTATTTCGGTCTGGTCGGGCGAATCATCGTGACCGTCGCGGCGGTGCTGATGCCGCTGTTCTTCATCACTGGCTGGCTGCTGTACCTTGATCGCCGACGCAAGAAAAAGCAGATCAAGGATGCCCGCCAGGGTCTCGAACAACCGGCCGGCGATGGCCCGGCGTGGCTGATCGGTTTCGCCAGCCAGAGCGGTTTTGCCGAACAACTGGCGTGGCAGACCGCAGGCCAGTTGCAGGCTGCCGGCCTGCCGGTGAAGGTGCAGCCGCTGGCGAATGTCAGCGAACAGGACCTGCAGGAATCAAACAACGCACTGTTCGTGGTCAGCACCTTCGGCGATGGCGAGGCACCGGACAGCGCTCGCGGTTTCGAACGCAAAGTACTGACCCGAACCTCGGCTCTCGACAACCTCAACTACTCGGTGCTCGGTCTCGGCGACCGTCAGTATCAGCACTTCTGCGGTTTCGCCCGACGCCTGCATCAATGGCTGGGCGAGCATGGTGGCAAAACCCTGTTCGCTCCGGTGGAAGTCGACAGCGGCGACCCTTACGCGTTGCGGCATTGGCAGACCCAGCTCGGCCTGATCACCGGCCAGGTGCCGGTCGACACCTGGCAGGCACCGAGCTACGGCAACTGGACGCTGGTCCGTCGTGAGTTGATGAACCCTGACAGCAGCGGTTCACCGGTTTTCCTGCTGGGACTTTCCGCACCGGATACCAGCAGCTGGCTGGCCGGCGATCTGGTGGAAGTACTGCCGCGCAACTGCCCGTGGGCCATCGAACACTTCCTCGACGGCCTCGGCATTCGCGGCGAAACCAGCGTAAAGGTCAACGGTCTGGAGGAATCGCTGGAAGTCGCCCTCGCCACCCGCCAGTTGCCCGAGCACCGCGCCCATCTGGTGGGCCTGCACGCTCAGGCGCTGGTGGATGCGATGGTGCCGCTGGCCATGCGCGAATACTCGATCGCTTCGATTGCCGCCGACGGCGTACTGGAGTTGATCGTGCGTCAGGAACAACACAGCGACGGCACTCTCGGCATCGGCTCCGGCTGGCTGACCGAGCACGCGCCGGTGGGCGGCAGCATCAGCTTGCGGGTGCGGCGCAACAGCGGTTTCCACCTGCCGAACCAGCCTGTGCCGATGATTCTGCTGGGCAACGGCACCGGGCTTGCCGGACTGCGCAGTCTGCTCAAGGCGCGGATTGCCGATGGGCAACAGCGCCAATGGCTGTTGTTCGGCGAGCGCAATCGGGAACACGATTTCCTCTGTCGCGCAGAACTCGAAGAGTGGTTGATCAATGGTGATCTGGCGCGCCTGGACCTGGCGTTCTCCCGGGATCAGGCCGAGAAGATTTACGTCCAGGATCGCTTGCGCGAATCGGCGGCCGAGCTGAAGAAGTGGCTGGCGGACGGTGCCGTGATCTACATCTGCGGTAGCCTGCAGGGGATGGCGTCGGGTGTCGACCTGGCACTGCATGACATCCTCGGCGCCGAAGAAGTCGAACGTCTGATCGAACAGGGTCGCTACCGCCGCGACGTTTACTGACCACACACAATAACTGTGGGAGCGAGCCTGCTCGCGATGACGGTTTTACATTCAACACATCTGTTGTCTGTTTCACCGCAATCGTCGGATCGCCGCCCGGAGCAAGCTCGCTCCCACAAACTCAGGTCGGTGTCAGCTTCTGCTCAAACACCGCCACCCCGTTCAGATCCCGCAGCACCACACTCATCTCCCCGCTCTGCCCCTCGATATTCACCTCGCCAAAAAACTGGAATCCGGCAAACGGCGAGGCGTTTTGCGTCGGCGGTGCTTTCTGGAACACCACTTCCGGGCCGAAGGTCTTGTCCAGCGGATTGGGCCCGAAACTCCCCGCATTCAGAGGCCCTGCGACAAACTCCCAGAACGGTTCGAAATCCTGGAACGCCGCGCGATCCGGGTGATAGTGATGGGCTGCGCAGTAATGCACGTCCGCTGTCAGGAACACGAAATTGCGCACCTGATGTGCGCGCAGGAATCCGAGCAGTTCGGCGACTTCCAGCTCACGGCCCTGAGCCGGGCCGGGGTCGCCGTTGGCCACCGCTTCCCAACGCGGCACGCCGGGGCTGATTTCACCGTCCGGCACGCCAAGGCCGATCGGCATGTCGGCCGCGATGACTTTCCACTGGGCTTTCGAGGCCTTCAATCCGCGCTTGAGCCAGTTCAGTTGCTCACGCCCGAGGAACGGTTTTTCCGCCCCGAGATTGTCGTCGTTGGCGCCGCGATAGCTGCGCATGTCCAGCACGAACACATCGAGCATCGGCCCATAGCTCAGCTTGCGATAAATCCGCCCGCCACCGTCTGCTGCCTGACGGCGCATCGGCGAATATTCGAGCCAGGCCTGACGCGCGCGCCCGACCAGGGTGTGGATATCTTTTTCCTGATAACGCTCGTCGAGCTGCTTGCCCGGCGACCAGTTGTTGACCACTTCATGGTCGTCCCACTGCCAGATCTGCGGCACTTCGGCGTTGAAGCGGCGGATGTTTTCATCCATCAGGTTGTAGCGGTAATTGCCGCGATAATCGTCGAGGGTCTGGGCGACCTTGCTCTTGGCTTCCGTGGTGAGGTTGCGCCAGACGCGGCCACCTTCGGTGGTCAGTTGCGCCGGCACCGGGCCGTCGGCGTAGATGGTGTCGCCGCTGTGGATAAAGAAGTCCGGCAGGCGCAAACGCATGGATTCGTAGATGCGCATGCCGCCGATATCCGGATTGATGCCGAAGCCCTGGCCGACCGTGTCGCCGCTCCAGACGAATCGGATATTGCGTCGCGCCGTCGGTGCACTGCGCAGGTGGCCGAGCCACGGTTCGCTGGCGACGCCGGTCTGGGCGTCCTTGAAATACACGCGATAGAAAATCGCCTGATCCGCGGGCAATCCGGTGAGTTCGACGCGGGCGGTGAAATCGCTGCGGGTATCGGCCAGCGCGGAGATGACGCGGCGCGGATGGCGGAACTGACTGCGGGTGTCCCACTCCACCACCATCCGCGCCGGGCGGTCGCTGCGGCTCCAGATCATCGCCCGGTCGCCCTGCAGGTCGCCGGACTGCACGCCGTCGGTGAGTTGCGGTCGATCCTTGACCGAAGCAATGACTGCCGGGGCCAGCCCCGGCATCAGCAAACCGGCGCCGACCACTTGCATCACACGCCGGCGACCGAGGTTGAAATCGCTCATGCTGTTCTCCCTGAAAAAAGGAAAACTTAAGCACGGGATCATGAAATAGACATGACACCAATAACCCAAGTGGGAGCGAGCCTGCTCGCGAAAGCAGTGTGCCAGTCAACATCCATTTGACTGACAGACCGTATTCGCGAGCAGGCTCGCTCCCACAGTTTTAGTACGGTGTCATGCCTTGGCGGGTTCCATTGCCAAGTCGACGGCTTCCGGCCGCTTGACCAGCGCATACACCACTGCCGTCAGCAAACTGCCCGCAACGATGGCCAGCAGGTACAGCAGCGCATGGTTGATCGCATTCGGAATCGCCAGCACAAACAGGCCTCCGTGGGGCGCCATCAGCTTGCAGCCGAAGTACATCGACAGCGCACCGGTCAGCGCACCGCCGGCAATGCTTGCCGGGATCACCCGCAACGGGTCTTTCGCGGCAAACGGAATCGCCCCTTCGGAGATGAAACACAAGCCCAGGACCAGCGCCGCTTTACCCGCCTCGCGTTCGGTCTGGGCAAATTTGCGCCGGGCGATGAAGGTGGCGATGCCCAGACCAATCGGCGGCACCATGCCGGCGGCCATGGTCGCGGCCATCGGTGCGTAACTCTGCGAAGCCAGCAGCCCCACCGAGAACGCATACGCAGCCTTGTTGATCGGCCCGCCGAGGTCGACGCACATCATGCCGCCCAGCAGCACACCGAGCAGGATCGCGTTGGTGGTGCCCATGCTGTCAAGGAAATGCGTGAGCGCCGCGAGCATCCCGGCCACCGGTTTGCCGACCACGTAAATCATCACCAGCCCGGTGATCAGGCTGGCGAACAGCGGGATGATCAGAATCGGCTTCAGCGCTTCCAGACTTTGCGGCAATGCCACATAACGACTGATCAGCTTCGCCGCATAACCGGCAATGAAACCGGCGACGATCCCGCCGATGAACCCGGCGCCCAACGTACTCGCCAGCAAACCGCCGATCATTCCCGGTGCCAGTCCCGGACGGTCGGCAATCGAGTAGGCGATGTAACCGGCCAGCAACGGCACCATCAATTTGAACGCGGTCTCGCCACCGATCTGCATCAGCGCTGCCGCCAACGTGCCTTCCTCCTTGAACGCGGTAATGCCGAACACGAACGACAACGCAATCATCAAACCGCCCGCCACCACCATCGGCAGCATGAACGACACACCGGTCAGCAGGTGTTTGTAGACGCCGGTTTTCTCTTGTTTGGCCGGGGCCTTGCCGTCGCTCGCAGCGCTTTCCTGCTTGCCTTCGGCCAGGGCTTTTTTCAGCGTGGCTTCGGATTGCTTCAACGCGATCCCGGTGCCGCAGCGGTAGATCTTTTTGCCAGCGAAACGCTCGGTGGCGACTTCGATATCCGCCGCGAGTAGCACCACGTCGGCCTCGGCAATCGCCGTTGCGCTCAGGGGATTTTTTGCTCCCACCGAGCCCTGGGTTTCCACTTGAAACTCATAGCCCAGACGCTTGGCGGTTTGCTGCAACGCTTCGGCTGCCATGAAGGTGTGAGCCACGCCGGTCGGGCATGCGGTGACGGCAACGATGCGCGGCACGCGCTGCTCGACCGCAGCCGGGACAGCTTCGCTGGCGATATGAATTTCGGCTTCTTCGGCACCGCGACGCAGCACCGCTTCGACATCCTGCAGCGCTTGCGCCGGCGCGATGCGGAATACGCGCTTGCCGATGAAACGCATCATGTCGATATCGCCGGTGGCTACCAGCAACACCCACTCCGCGGCCTCGATGGTGGCCGCCGACAAGGCGCGTTCCGGATGCGCCGCATCCACCACTTCGACGCTGGTGCTCCAGCCCTGACGCTGGGCCGCAGCATCCAGCAGCCGGGCGCACAGCACACTGGTGACCATGCCGTTCGGGCAGGCCGTGACAATGGCTAACTTCATGACAAACCCTCTTATTGTTCTGTCAGGGGACGCACGCGCACGCCCTGTTCGAGCTGCGTCAGTTGCGCAGCATCGTGAATACCGAAGCCGATCTGGGTCACCGCCTGCGCCGCAATCGCCGTGGCCGTGCGCAGGGTTTGTTCCGGTGTATCGGCGCTGAGCAGACCGTGGAGCATGCCGGCCACCAGCGAATCACCGGCGCCGACCGTGCTGGCGACGCTGACCTTCGGCGGCGTGGCATGCAACGCCGAGCCGACGCTGAACCAGTTCACACCGTCGGCACCGTGGGAAATCACCACGTGCTCGATGCCTTGGGCGTGCAAGCGACTGGCCGCTTCTGCCTCTGCGACGTGGGACAGCACTTCACACCCCAGCGCGTCGGCCAGCTCTTCGGTGTTCGGTTTGATCAGCCACGGGCCAGCCTTGAGTGCGGTGCGCAACGCTTCGCCGCTGGTGTCCAGCGCCACCTTCAGACCCAGCCCCTTAAGGCGTTCGATCAACTCGCGCAACCACTTCGCACTGACCCCGCGCGGCAGACTGCCGGCCACCACCACCGCGTCATGCCCCGGCGCGATCTGCACCAGTCGATCCAGCAACGCCTGTTGCGCCACCACGCCCACTACCGGTCCCGGACCGTTGATGTCGGTGATTCGTCCGTCCTGCTCCGCGACTTTGATATTGCTGCGGGTCTCGCCCGGAACGCGGATGAAGGCGTCGACGAAGCCGCGCTTGGCGAACAGGTTTTCGAATGCCTGCAAATTGTCTTCGCCGAGAAAGCCACTGACCGTCAGTTGATGACCGAGGTCGGCCAGCACTTGAGCAACGTTCACGCCTTTACCGGCAGCGTGGGTGTGCATCTCGTCGCTGCGATTGACCTGACCGGGCTCCAGACGCGGCAACTGCACCGTGAGGTCCAGCGCCGGGTTGAGGGTCAGGGTAAGAATCTTGGCCATTACAGGGCCTCCACTAATGCGCGCACTTCGTTGGCGCTGCCCACGGCCAGGGCTTGTTGAGCAAGGGTTTGCGTCTGGGTCAGGCTGAGTTCGCGGATGCGTGCCTTGACCTCGGCGATGCTGCGTCCGGAGACGCTCAATTCATCTACACCGAGGCCGACCAGCACCGGCACCGCCAGCGGATCCGCCGCCAGCTCGCCACAGACACCGACCCATTTGCCGTGGGCATGGGCCGCGCGCACAGTGATGTCGATCAGTTGCAGCACCGCCGGGTGCAGGCCGTCAGCCTGGGCAGACAAGGTCGGGTGACCACGGTCGATGGCCAGGGTGTATTGGGTCAGGTCGTTGGTGCCGACGCTGAAGAAGTCCACCTCTTTGGCCAGCACCGGCGCCAGCAACGCGGCGGACGGCACTTCGATCATGATCCCCAGTTGCAGGTCGGCGACCGGGATTTCCAGGCGCAGGCGTTCGGTCATGTCCCGGGCCTGACGCCATTCGTCGACGCTGCCGACCATCGGGAACATGATGCGTAGCGGACGGTTGTCCGCCGAGCGCAGCAAGGCGCGCAACTGCGCTTCCATGATCTGCGGGCGCTGCAGGGTCAAGCGAATCCCGCGTACACCGAGGAACGGGTTTTCTTCCTTGGCAATCGGCCAATACGGCAACGGTTTGTCGCCGCCGACGTCGAGGGTGCGCACCACCAGCGGCCGACCGGCGAGGCCGTCGAGGACGCGGCGGTATTCGGCTTCCTGAGTCGCCTCGTCCGGCACCTGCGGGTGAGCCATGAAAATCAGTTCGGTGCGCAGCAGACCGATGCCTTCGGCGCCCTGCTCCACCGCGCTGATCACACCGGCGCTTTCGCCGATGTTGGCGAACACTTCCACGGCGTGGCCATCGGTGGTGTGCGCCGGTTGGTGACGTTGTTCGGCGGCGGCTTTCAGGCGTTGTTCGCGGGTGTCGCGTTCTTCGGCGGCGCGTTGCAGGGTCGCGGCATCGGCATCGACATGCAGGCGACCGCGCTGGCCGTCGAGCAGCAGCGGTGTACCCGGTATCAGCAGCAACACCGCTGCGCCCGCACCGACCAGTGCCGGAATGCCCAGCGCGCGGGCAACGATTGCGCTGTGAGCAGTGGCACCGCCACGGGCGGTGAGAATTCCCGCAACCCGCGCCGGATCGAGCCGCGCCACATCGGACGGACCGACTTCATCCATCACCAGAATGTACGGTTGCTCAGGCTCGGCGGGCGTCTGCACGCCGCACAGTTGCGCCAGCACCCGACGCCCGATATCACGCAGATCGGCGGCGCGTTCGGCGAGCAAGGCGTCCTGCAACGCTTCCTGTTGTTTCGCGGCGACCTCGATCACGGCCATCCACGCTGCCTCGGCGCTTTCGCCGTGCTTGAGGCGGGTATCGACTTCATCGGTGAGTTCCGGGTCGTCGAGCATTTCCTGATGGGTGATGAAAATCTCGCGGATCGCCTTGGCCTTGCTGCGTTCGATCAGACCTTGAATATCCTGACGCACCTCGGCCAATGCGTTTTTCAGACGCTCCCGCTCGATGGCTGCAGACTCGCCACGCAACGGGTAATCGATGGTTTGCTGGACCTGAATGTGCGCCGGGCCGATGGCGATGCCGGGGGCGGCGGGAATCGCTTGCAGCAGGCTGCCGGAGGCCGGGGCGCTCACGACTTCGGCAATGTCGGCGATGACTTCGCGCTGCTGACTGACTGCCGGCAACGGTTCGACTTCTTCGCCGAGGCCTTCTTCGATGGCCGCCAGCAAGGCCGGCAAGGCATCGGCGGCGATGCTCGGCTCGGCGATGATTTCCAACACCTGACCGCGACGGGCGCCGAGGCTCAGCAGTTTACTCAGGCTTTTCACCGACACGGCGCTGTCCTGACCGTCGACGATGCGGACACGGATTTCACCCTCAAAACTCTTCGCCAGTTGCGCGAGGATCTTCGCCGGCCGCGCATGCAGACCATGGGCGTTGGCCAGCGCAATCCGAGCACTCGGCCAGTCGGCCGGCAATTCGCCGCCGAGCACTTCGAGGACTTTTCGGCTGCTGGTGGCGCGACCCAGTTCATGGCCGCGACCTTCGATCAGCAACGCGCACAACCGCTCGAGCAACGCCTGATGCGCTTCACCGAGGCTGGCCAGACAGAACAGACCGCTGAGCGGCTGGCCGAGGTAACGCATCGGTTTGTCCGGGGTGACGAACGCCAGACCCGGACGCTTCACGGTCTGCTCGCTGTGCAGCCACCACAGACCATCGCCCAGCGGCAGCGCTTCGACTTGCTGCAATACACCGGCGAAACCGTTGCTCACGCAATCGGCTTGGCGCAGCAGACGTGCACCGCGCCAGACCAGCTCTTCGAAATCGTCGGCGGAGACCCCGAGACCGATCATCTGCGCATCCAGCGCCAGCTCTTGCGGCGCGCCTTGCAGCAGTTTCAGCAGGGCTTCGGGCGAACTGGCGCGGCGCAGGGCCTGGCCCAGATCAGTCTCGCCGAGGGCACGGGTCAGCAGTTGCAGCAGGCGCAAGTGTTCGTCGGATTTGGCCGCGATGCCGATGGCCAGATAAACGATCTGCCCGTCGCCCCAATCCACACCGTCGGGAAACTGCATCAGCCGCACGCCGGTGGCGAACACCTGATCGCGGGTTTCGGGCGTGCCATGTGGGATCGCAATCCCCTGACCGAGAAAGGTCGAGCCCTGGGCTTCCCGCGCCTGCAATCCGGCCAGGTAACCGTCGGCGACCAGACCGTCAGCGACCAGATGACTGGCCAGCAGTTGCAGGGCGGCGGGTTTATCCACAGCCGATTGGCCCATGGATATCTGCTCTACAGTGAGCTCGAGCATGCGATCTCCTTTTTGACGCGTTGGTGCGCCAGGTATTGTTTTGAATGGTTGCAGCTTAGGCGCTGGTAGGCTTCTCTTTCAGGAGGCAGTTTTGGCGGTTTCACGGCAGAACCGGCCAAAGGCGTCTAAAACGTAGAAAATACGCTTGCTGAAACGTTTAATCTAGATTGATCGGCACGTTACTCGATAATGTCTCATCCTTGAAGTCCAACTTGTCGGATGCGCTGCGACAATGGTCGCCTGCCTGAATCGGGTAGGATTGGCGAAAATGTGGCGGCAAGCTCGAAAAAACAAGGAAATCCCGGGTTGAAACTCAGTGATATCGCGCGGTTGGCCGGAGTGTCCGTGACCACCGCCAGCTACGTCATCAACGGCAAGGCCGAACAGCAACGCATCAGCACCGCGACCGTCGAGCGGGTGCGGGCGGTGGTCGATCAGCACGGCTTTACTCCCAATCCACAGGCCGCCGGGCTGCGCAGTCGGCACACCCGGACCCTGGGTTTTATCCTGCCGGATCTGGAAAACCCCAGCTACGCGCGGATCGCCAAGCTGCTGGAACAAGGTGCCCGGGCGCGCGGCTATCAGTTGCTGATCGCCAGCTCCGACGATGCGCCGGACAGCGAGCGGCAGCTGCTGCAACTGTTCCGCGCCCGACGCTGCGATGCGTTGATCGTCGCCAGTTGCCTGCCGGCCGGTGACGACAGCTACCGCCAGTTGCAGGCCAAGGGCTTGCCGGTCATCGCCATCGACCGGGTGATGGATCCCGAGCATTTCTGCTCGGTGGTCAGCGACGACCGCGAAGCCAGCCTGCATCTGACCGAAAGCCTGCTCGATCCGCAGCCGAAACAGATCGTGCTGCTCGGCGCTCGCCCGGAACTGAGCATCAGCCAGGAACGTGCCGCCGGCTTCAAACAGGCCCTCACCGGCTTCAAGGGCGAAGTGCTGGTCGAGCATGCCGAGTCCTTCAGCCGCGAGTGCGGCAAGCAATTGATGGAAGAACTCCTGCAACGTCTCGGGCATTTGCCGGATGCGCTGGTGACCACGTCCTACGTGCTGTTGCAGGGTGTGTTCGACGCACTGCATGACTTCCCGCTGAAAAACCGCCCGTTGCGTCTCGGCACGTTTGGCGACACCCAGTTGCTGGACTTCCTGCCGCTGCCGGTCAACGCCATGGCCCAGCAGCACCAGTTGATCGCCGACAAGGCGCTGGCATTGGCGCTGGCGGCGGTCGAGCAATCTGATTACCAGCCTGGCGTGCAGGCCATCGCCCGTACCTTCAAGCAGCGTATTCACCGGGACTGAGCCGTGGAGCTGATCGACAGCCACACCCATCTGGACTTTCCCGACTTCGACGTCGACCGTCCGGCGTTAATGGCCGAAAGCCGTGCCCTCGGGGTGCGGCGGATGGTGGTGTTGGGAGTGTATGAAGGCAACTGGCAGCGGGTGTGGGATCTGGTGCAAAGCGATCCCGAGCTGTACGCGTCTTTCGGTTTGCACCCGGTCTATCTCGATCAACATCGGCCAGAGGATTTGCTTGCACTGGGCGACTGGCTGACACGGCTGCACGGTCATCGACAACTGTGCGCCGTCGGCGAAATCGGATTGGACTATTTCATCGAAACCCTCGACCGCGAACGCCAGCAGGCGCTGTTCGACACGCAACTGCAACTGGCAGCGGATTTCGAGTTACCGGCGTTGATTCATGTGCGGCGCAGTCATGCGGCGGTGATTGCCACGCTCAAGCGCTTCAAGCTCAAACGCGGAGGCATCATCCATGCCTTCGCCGGCAGCCGTGAAGAGGCGCGGGAATACATCAAGCTGGGTTTCAAACTGGGTCTCGGCGGCGCGCCGACCTGGCCTCAGGCGTTGCGCATGCATCGTGTACTGGCGGATTTACCGCTGGGCTCGGTGGTACTGGAAACCGACTCACCGGACATGGCGCCCGCCATGTACCCCGGCGTGCGCAATACTCCGGCGCATCTTCCGGCGATCTGCAACGCGCTGGCGGGATTGATGAATATCAGTGCAGAACAACTAGCCGAGGCCAGCACCGCCAACTGCTGTGAAGTGTTCGGCTGGTAGTCAGTCGCCGTGAGCTTTGGCCGCATCGAGAATCAAGGTCATGTGCTGACGGTGGCGGACAAAACGTGTCAGCGCGAAGTACACGAAAATCACGATCAGTGAGGCATTCAACTGTTCAGTCACACTGAGCAGTCCTACCCATTCCATCACCAGCGCCACCAGCAGCGCGGTGCACACTGTCACCGATGCACTGAAGCGCAACAGGCCCAGCGAATCCAGGGATTTGAAGCGTCTGATCTGTTTCGGGCAACGCAGCTCCAGGGTTTTCTGGCAGTGAGCGCAGGTGAACGGTTCATTGATCGCGATGGCATTCAGTTGCCAGGGTTTGAGCAGCAGCGTGGTCTGGCAATGGGCACAGCGGCCCTGGACTCCCAGGGTTGCAACAGACATGTATGGCCTCCTCCAAACGGTCAGTTGATGTGATCTTGATCCATTGAAGACGAAAAATCAGAGCCCGGAGGAAATCAGGAAATTGCTTACAAACGTAAGCAAAGAAGTACTACAAATTATTCCGACACACCTGCCTCGGAGAGGCAGGCTGCTCAAACCCGGAAGGCGCTGATCAACTGCTTCAACTCAACCACCTGCGCCGACAGTGCCCGACTGGCATTTTCGGTCTGATGGGCACCTTCGGCCGTGCGCTCGCCGGCGCGGTTGATCTCGACGATATTCTGGTCGATGTCATGGGCGACGGCCGTCTGCTGCTCCACGGCAGCGGCGATCTGCTGGTTCTGATCGACGATCATGCCGACCGCACCGAGGATGTTTTCCAGCGCCTGCTGAACCTTTTCCGACTGTCCGACCGTGCCGCTGGCCATCGAGTGGCTGACGCCCATGGCTTTCACCGCCGCGCCGACACCGCCGTGCAGTTTGGCGATCATCTGCTCGATTTCTTCGGTCGATTGCTGAGTGCGCTTGGCCAGTGTCCGCACTTCGTCCGCCACCACCGCAAAGCCCCGGCCCTGCTCGCCGGCCCTCGCCGCCTCGATCGCCGCGTTGAGCGCCAGCAGATTGGTCTGTTCGGCGATGCTTTTGATCACCTCCAGCACGCTGCTGATCGACTGACTGTCGCTGGCCAACTGATTGATCACCCGCACCGACTGATCGATCTCGCTGGCCAGTGCGGCGATGCTGCCCTGCTGCGACTCCACCAGGCCACGTCCGCTGATGGTTTCGTCGTTGACGCTGTGGGCGCTGCTCACCGCAGCCGCCGCACTGCGCGCAACTTCCTGCGAGGTCGCCGACATCTGGTTCATGGCCGTGGCGACCTGTTCGATCTGGGTACGTTGCCCGGCCACGGCCTGGTTGCTCTGCGCCGAAACATCTTCCACTTGCCCGGCCTGACGCTCGACTTCGCCGACCGTATGGCCGACCCGCTCGATCAGGTCGTGAATTTTGCGCACCGTGCCATTGAACACCTCACCCAGTTCACCCAGTTCATCGCGGCTATGGGCCACGAAATTGACCGTCATGTCCCCGGCCGCGACTTTGTCCATCATCGCGCCAAGGCGTTTCAGCGTATTGCGGGTCGAGGCGTAGAAGCCGCCATAGAGGTAGAAAATCAGCACGAACACCACCGACAGCGCCACGGCCTGCAACACCATGTGCGTGCGGTTCTGCGTCAGGCGCTGTTGCAATTGGGTGTCGAGGAATTTCAGGGTGGCTTCGTTGAGCTGACACGTGCGATCCATCAGCCCGGTGACCTGATCGTAAAAAGCCTGCCACGGCGCATCGAGGGTCTCGGCGACCACCACTTGCTCTTCGAAGATTTCGCTGGCCTGCTTCAGCGAGGCCTTACTGGCGTCGGCCGCCGCACTCAACGAATCCCGCGCGGCTTTGCTTGAGCCCAGCGCGTCCTGCAGTTTCAGCCCGTACTCGCCCTGTAGTTTTTCGATTTGCGCCAGCAGTTCATCGAAGCGCGTGCTGGAGGAACTGTTGAGAAACCCCTGCCCCAACGAAAAAGAGCCCATGGCCCGGCCTTCGCCAAGGGTCTGGGTGATGGCTGGCGTGATCGCGGTGACCAGTTCGCTGAGTTGGCGGATATCACTCTGGGTGTCGCGGCTCAGACCGGCCTGGCTGGCGACGATCTGACTGAAAATCTGCGCACTGCCCAGCAGCTTGCCGATCAGCGCACTTTTGCTTTGCAGAGAGTTCTCCGCTTGCTGGGCCTTGAACGCGGTAATCATCTCATCGCGCTTGGCATCGAAGACCTTGATTTGCTCCGGGTCGTCGGTCATGGCCGTCAGCCCTTGCAGGCGCGCCAGAACGTTTTGCTCGAGGCTGGTGATTTGCGACTCGACATTACCGGCCTTGCCCGACTGGCCGAGGGTGACGTTGATCTGCACCAGATTGTTCAGGGTTTCCAGATCCCGACGCAGGGTCAGGCTGCTGCCCAGCAGGTCGAGGCTTTGCAACTCCACCCGGGTGCCCTGGAATTCGCGATAGGAATCGCGCACCAGATAGAAGTTGGTCACCAGCATCGGTACCAGGAACAGCACGCTGATCAGGCTGAACTTCATGCCGAAGCTCAGGCGGTTCATCAGCGAGACGGCGGGATAGAGCAAGCTCTTCACTGGAAGTCTCCCTTGGTTTTTTCTTGTTTTTATTGGCAGGCGCGGGGCGACAGCAGATAGCCACTATCGGGCGCTATCTCTGTATAGCTCAAATCGAAGGGAGGTTTTGTAACTTAAGGTTAACGGCAGAGGATCGCCCGAACGCGGGCTGCGTTCGGGCGACATTTTGATCTTCAGGCAGGCATCAGTGGATCAGGACGGTCCAAAGGGCAAACCCGGCGTACCACAACACCGCTGCACGCAGCAGCAGCTCCCACAGGCAATCGAGAGTGTTGATGCCTTCCGGGCCAACGGCGGCGGGCGGAATTTCTCCGGCGGCCAGGCCGACCCTGTTGATCAATTGCGCGGCGCTGATGTTCCAGTTCAACAGCTCATGCAGCATGATCCGGCTGACCGCGACGAAGTTGCCGACCAGAGCCAGACTCGCCGCCAGCAGGCGCACCGGCACCCAGTCGAACGCGTGCCGCAGCTGCCCTGCCCGCTCGGCCAGTGCCGGGTTCTGTGCGTTTTCCTCCGCCAAGGCCAGCAGGCGATAGCTGAGCGCGGCAACCGGGCCCAGCAGGAAGTACCAGAAAATCACCGCAAAAAAGCTCTGGTAGGCTTGCCACAACAGATGCCGCTGCACTTGTTCCAGCAATTGCTCGCCACTCTCGGCGCAGATATCCAGATCGCGCTTGGCCACGTGAGCGGCGGCTTGCAGATCTTCCCGACGCCAGGCATCACGGAACGGGCCGAGACCGCCGAGCAGATCGCCGCGCCCCAGGCTGTAAATCACCACCAGCAAATGCACCGGCAAGGCCAGCAAACCATAGGCAACCGGCTCCAGCACCAGCAGCAACAACCCCAACAATGCCACCGGCAGCAGCACCAGAATGACCAGCACCAGCCACGGCCGTTTTGCCAGGTTGCCGCTTTCAAGCTTGTGCAGTTCGCGGATCCATCCGCCATCGCGTTGAACCCGATGGCGCAGGGCCGAGAACTTCTCGATCCATACCGCCAGCAGTAACACCAGAAAACTCATTGTCCTTCCTCTTTTGCCAGGGCGGCGCGGTAGCGTGCCCAGTCGAATGCGGGTCCGGGGTCGGTCTTGCGTCCGGGTGCGATGTCGCTGTGTCCGCAGATACGTTCGACAGTGATCGCTGGAAACGCTTTTTGCAAATGCCGGGTCAGCACGATCAACGCCTGATACTGCGCATCGGTGAATGGCAGATCATCGGTGCCTTCGAGTTCGATGCCCACGGAAAAATCGTTACAGGTTTCCCGCCCTTCGAACACCGACACGCCGGCATGCCAGGCACGCTCAAGGCAGGAGACAAACTGGGTGACCTTGCCGTCACGTTCGATCAGGAAATGCGCGGAGACGCGCAGGTCGGCGATCCCTGCAAAATAGGGATGCTCCGTGACATCCAGACGATTCTGGAAAAATTCCTGCACCTTGCCGGTGGCAAACTGCGCCGGCGGCAGGCTGATGTTGTGGATGACCAACAGGGAGACTTCGCCCGCCGGGCGTTCATTGAAGTTGGGCGAGGGGCAGACCTGCACCCCGTGACACCACCCGCTTGCGGGATCCAACTGCATACCGATTCCTTCAACGCCGACTGTGTTGGCGCCCAGTATGCCGTGATCGGCCCCCGGCGCGCGATCACTTGCCGCGATTGAGCCGTCGCAGATTGCCGAGCACAGACTCCAGCGCGCGATCGAACAACAACGTGTCATCCAGCGCCCGCACCGTCCCGCGACGGAACTCCATGGCCAGGGCGATGCGGTTACGCTCCTGCACTTTCGTTCCGGTGCGGTCGACAAACACATATTTGCCGGTCGCCTCGATGATCGCCGCCAGTTTGCAGCGCAAGGTGTGCTCTTCATCCTCTTGGAACGACACCCAGCTACCCAGGCGCAATTGGTCGACCTGACGCAAACTGGCGTCATCGGCCGGCAAACGCTCCGGGCCCAACATCGGATGCCCTTCGTCGGCGGTCTGCAGAACGATGGCCTGAGACACCTGGATCATCGGCGGCGATTCGGCCTGATCCGGCTCGGCGGAAGGCTGGAGCAAACGGACGTGCAACGCTTCCAGCGCACTGAAAAACTCGCTGGTGGCGAACGGATCGAACGCCGAACTGCTCAGCCCGTCACGCAGCGATTTGAGCAGTCCCGGCACCAGCGACAGCAAACGCAGGCCCGACTCGGCATCCTCGTGACGCTGCACGCTCCAGATCAACTGCTCCATGGTCTGCACGTCGGCCTGCCATTCGGCGGACTGATCGCCGTGCTTGAGGCACGTCAGCAGCAAGACTTTGCTCCAGGCCGCCTGGACGAAGGTCACCACCGACGGCGGCAGGACTTTGCCCAGCATCGCCTGGTTCAACGCCTGCTCGACACGCAGGCGGGCCAGTTCGGTCTTCGCCCGGCCCTCTTCGGCATCGCGCAGGCGCTGCTCAAGCAGTTCGCTGCGGCGGCGCTCGTCGCTGGTGAAGGTGAGGAAGTCCGCCAGCAACTCGGAGAAAATCGCCGGGTCATCGACGAAATCCGCCAGCAAACGCTGCACCACTTGCTCGATGCGCAGATAGAGGCTGTCGCGCGCATCACCGTCGCATTCGCCCCAACCCATGGCCGCTTCGGCGATTTCATTGAGCAGGCGTCGTGCCGGATGGCTGCTGCGACTGAAAAAACTCTTGTCGATCACCGCAACTTTCAACATCGGGATCTGCAACCGGGCGATCAGCGCCTTGAGCGAATCCGGCAGGTTGCGGTCGTCGAGAATGCAGTCGAACACCATGGCAACCAGATTGATCACATCCTCGTCCGCACCGCCGACGATCCGCGATTTGCCGCTTTTTACGCTGACTCGGGTCAGCAGTTGTTCAAGCTGATTGCGCAAATCGAAATCTTCCTGCCCCGCCAACGCCGGCACGTACTGCTGCAAGTGCGAGAGCAGACGCAGCAGGTCACGGGTGGAAATCGGCTGGGGTGCCGCACTCGGTTCAAGGGTCGGCGCGACACTGCCGCGCACGTGCAACAGCAACTCCTGGAGTGCGGCGAAAACTTCCTGCACGCCCGCGTCCGCCGGCGATTGATCGTGTTCGTCAAACTCGCTGTGCGCGCTGGCCGAGGCGTGATCCCTGGCCCGGCGGGCCGGTGCAGGCTTGAGCTCGGGCAACACCCCGGTGGCGACCAACAGTTGGTTGGCCTCCGCGAAAAGTTGGTCGGTGTCGGCCAGCACATAGCGCTCGAACAGTTTGAGCAGGATCAGTTTGACCTTGATCTCCACGCCCAGGTTGCGCCCGGCCTGGAGGAAATACTCACACAGCATCGCCGGGCCCAGCGGGTTGTGTTGATCGTCCAGGGATTTGCCGAGCAGCGCATTGAATCGCGCGGTCAATTGATCAAGGGCGAAACCGTCGCGATTCAGTACGCGCCCCACCATCGTTTCGATCGCGACGCTGCGCTCCATGTCGTCGGTGCGCGCCGTGGTTTCCTCGTACTGCAACGCGTGAGGCACGACGTTCGGTACGGGATCATATTGAGTGAGGCCGACAAAGGCCTCGAAGAATTGCTCGAGAAATCCACGCTCGATGTTCTTGCGCTTGAGGCGCAGGTCGCGCATGGCTTCGAAAAAGATGTTCTGTTCGACGTCGTTGCGGGCCCGGTCGGCCATTTCGAACAGGGTATCGTCGGCGTTATCGAACAGTTCCTGCAGGCCGTTGCGCAGGCGCTGTGCAGCCTTGTCGCGAACCTGAAGCAGAATCACAGGCAGGCGGGCGAGCGGCGAGTGAGTCGCCTGATCGGTAGCAGCCTTGTGCAAAGGCACTACGTTCCCGTCGTTGTGCATCCAAGCCTCCTGAAACGGTGATTTGCCGACGTCAAAGTCATGGCGTCAAATGCAAGGCGGATTATCTTGCAAAAGTTGTCTCCGGCGCCAGAGCCGTCAGGGTTTCCCCTATGCGCGATACCTTTCAGTGACCACGCCGGAATCGGGTTTGCTCAAAGAAAATCGACCGGATGCAGCGCTACGTAGCCGTTCTCGCCTTGGGTTGGCCGACGCCATGCCCCTATAATCGGGCCACTTAGTTTGTGGAGCCCGTTATGCCGAATCTACGTCTCGCCGATTTGACCGCCGAAATCGAAGCCAACGTGCGCCGTGCGTTGCTCGAAGATATCGGCAGCGGCGACATCACCGCGCAACTGATCCCGGCCGAACGCCTGGCCAAAGCCACCATCATCACCCGTGACGCTGCTGTGATTTGCGGCACAGCCTGGGTCGATACGGTGTTCCGTCAGCTCGACCCTCGGGTGGCGGTGCACTGGCAAGTGCGCGATGGCGAGCGAGTTTCCCCGAACCAGCCGTTGTTTCACCTGGAAGGCCCGGCCCGTTCCCTGCTGACCGGTGAACGCAGTGCCCTGAACTTCCTGCAGTTGCTGTCCGGCGTGGCCACCCGCGCGCAATACCTCGCGGACTTCGTCGCCGAAACCGACGTGAAACTGCTCGACACCCGCAAGACCCTGCCGGGCCTGCGCCTGGCGCAGAAATACGCGGTCACCTGCGGTGGCTGCCATAACCACCGCATCGGTCTGTACGACGCGTTCCTGATCAAGGAAAACCATATTGCCGCCAGCGGCGGAATCCCGCAGGCCATTGCTGCCGCACACAAGATCGCGCCGGGCAAACCGGTGGAAATCGAAGTGGAAAGCCTGGATGAACTGAAGGAAGCGCTGGCAGCCGGTGCCGACATCATCATGCTCGACGAACTGAGCCTCGACGACATGCGCGAAGCCGTGCGCCTGAACGGCGGCAAGGCCAAGCTGGAAGCCAGCGGTGGCATCAACGAAAGCACATTGCTGCCGATTGCCCAGACCAGGGTGGATTACATCTCGATCGGTGCGATGACCAAGGATGTGAAGGCCGTGGACCTGTCGATGCGCCTGAGCCTCTGAATCGAGCGCGCAATAAAAAACGCCAGCCCTTTCGAGGCTGGCGTTTTTGTTTCAGACCACCAGATTGTTCATCTCGCAGTACTCTTCCCAATCGACACCCAGCACTTCGGCCGCCTCCTTGTGCAGCTCCAGGCGCTTGGCCTCGAACTCCTCAGGCATGCTGGTGTACTTGAGGGTCAATTCCCACGGTTGCAGGCCCTGGGCTTCAGCTTCGTCTTCGAACGCCCACTGGATCTGGTCCTTCTGCTCATCGGGACTCAGGTCCTTGATCTCGTCCATCAACTCGGGCGCATCAAGTTTGTACTTCTCCAGCGCTTGTTCGTGGCGTTGCTCTTGGGTCAATTCAGTCATGGCGTTCTCGCTGATCATGGGAATGGAAGATGGATCTGGATCATCAAGGATCTCTCTGACGCGGATTGTCCGGCCTTCGGAACCATTCGGGATCATCTGAAAACTGCTGGGCGATGCTCATGCAGACAGCGAATATAGGACGTTTGGCGAGCGAATTACACGGGTCTTTACATCTCTCCCACAAAAAGTTGACCTGCGGAACATAAACCGGATTTCCAAGTCATAGCGATGTGCCATATCGGCACTCACCTTCGCTGTCCACAAGGAAACCCAGTGATGCGCAGCTTTTCGAAGATTTCTTCTGTTGTGTCCGCCACCGCTCTGACCGCCCTGCTGGGCACACTGGCCCTGCCGGCCAGCGCAATGGCCGTTGAACTGAGTAGCAGCAGCCCTTCGTATGGCGACCAGATCTCCGCCATTCACAACGATTTCGGCAAAGACGTGGTGATCAAGAGCGGTATCGGTGTCGAAGATCTGAAAAAGATGCGCGACACCGTCAACGACCAGTCGCGTCAGATCGAAGAACTCAAGCGCAGCAGCGGTTCGAGCTCAAGCTCCAGCGGCAGAGAGATTGATGATCTGAAGAGCAAGGTCAAGGAACAGGACCGTCAGATCGATACGCTGAGCCGTCAGGTCGACGACCTCAAGCGCAACAGCGGCTCAAGTTCCAGTTCCAACAACAGCGAAATCTCCAGCCTGAAGCAGAAGCTCAACGATCAGGATCGCGCGATGGATCAGCTCAAACGCACCGTCGAGGAGTTGAGCCGCAAGGTGAAATAAGGGGAAGTGGTGCCCGAGACAGGAATCGAACCTGCGACCTTCGCGTTACGAGTGCGCTGCTCTACCGGCTGAGCTACACGGGCGGTGGGCTAAACCTAGCACCGGTATTGAAGGTCGGCAACTTCGTAGAATGACTCGATATTTCGCAGACAAAAAAATGCCCCGCCGTTTTCACGGCGGGGCATTTTTATTGTGCTAAAGCGGCGGGGTGATTAAACGCCCGAAGCCTTGGCCGCTGCCACGTCTTTGATGGACAGCTTGATACGGCCGCGGTTGTCCACGTCCAGTACCAGCACTTCCACTTCCTGGCCTTCTTTCAGGATGTCGGTCACTTTCTCTACGCGAGCGTCGCTCAGCATCGAGATGTGCACCAGACCGTCCTTGCCCGGCAGGATGTTGACGAATGCGCCGAAGTCGACGATGCGCTCAACCTTGCCGACGTAGATCTTGCCGATCTCGGCTTCTGCGGTGATGCCCAGAACGCGCTGACGTGCCGCTTCAGCCGCTTCCTTGGTTTCGCCGAAGATCTTGATCGAACCGTCGTCTTCGATGTCGATCGAAGCCTTGGTTTCTTCGCAGATCGCACGGATGGTCGCGCCGCCTTTACCGATAACGTCACGGATCTTGTCGGTGTCGATCTTCATCGCGATCATGGTCGGAGCGTTGGCCGACAGCTCGGTACGCGACTGACCGATGATCTGGTTCATCTGGCCGAGGATGTTCAGGCGCGCTTCCAGGGCCTGGCCCAGAGCGATTTCCATGATCTCTTCGGTGATGCCCTTGATCTTGATGTCCATCTGCAGCGCGGTAACACCTTTGGCGGTACCGGCTACTTTGAAGTCCATGTCGCCCAGGTGGTCTTCGTCACCCAGGATGTCGGTCAGAACAGCGAATTTCTCGCCTTCTTTAACCAGACCCATGGCGATACCGGCAACCGGTGCCTTCATCGGAACACCAGCGTCCATCAGGGCCAGGGAAGCACCGCAAACGGAAGCCATCGAGCTCGAACCGTTGGATTCGGTGATTTCCGAAACCACACGGATGGTGTACGGGAACACGTCAGCGGCTGGCAGCATCGCCGAAACCGAACGACGGGCCAGACGGCCGTGACCGATTTCGCGACGACCGGCGCCCCCCATGCGACCACACTCGCCCACCGAGAACGGAGGGAAGTTGTAGTGCAGCATGAACGGGTCTTTTTTCTCGCCTTCCAGAGTGTCCAGCAGCTGTGCGTCACGGGCGGTGCCCAGCGTCGCGACGACCAGAGCCTGGGTTTCGCCACGGGTGAACAGTGCCGAACCGTGGGTCTTCGGCAGAACGCCGACTTCGATGTTCAGCGGACGTACGGTGCGGGTGTCGCGACCGTCGATACGTGGCTTGCCGTTTACGATGTTTTCGCGAACGGTGCGGTATTCGATTTCGCCGAAAGCGGCTTTGACGTCGGAAGCAGAAGGCTGGCCTTCTTCGCCGGACAGCTTGGCAACCACCTGGTCACGCAGCTCGCCCAGACGCGCATAACGGTCGGCCTTGATGGTGATGGTGTAAGCCTGGGAGATCGCTTCGCCGAACTCGGAACGGATGGCGGCCAGCAGCTCGGTAGCTTCCGGAGCCGGTGCCCAGGTCCAGGTTGGCTTGGCCGCTTCGGCAGCCAGTTCTTTGACTGCGTTGATCACGGCCTGGAACTCGTCGTGAGCAAACAGTACCGCGCCCAGCATCTGGTCTTCGGTCAGCTCTTTGGCTTCCGATTCAACCATCAGTACGGCGTCCGAAGTACCGGCAACGACCATGTCCAGGCTCGAAGCAGCTTGCTGCTCGTAGGTCGGGTTCAGCAGGTAGCCGGTGCTTTCGTGGAAAGCAACGCGGGCGGCGCCGATCGGGCCGTCGAACGGGATGCCCGAGATCGCCAGGGCAGCCGAGGTACCGATCATCGCAGCGATGTCCGGATCGGTCTTCTTGCTGGTGGAAACGACGGTGCAGACAACCTGCACTTCGTTCATGAAGCCTTCCGGGAACAGCGGACGGATCGGACGGTCGATCAGTCGGGAAGTCAGGGTTTCTTTCTCGGAAGGACGGCCTTCACGCTTGAAGAAACCGCCAGGGATCTTGCCGGCAGCGTAAGTCTTTTCCTGGTAGTGAACGGACAGAGGGAAGAAGCCCTTGCCCGGATCGGCTTGCTTGGCACCGACTACGGTCACCAATACGCTGACGTCGTCGTCAACGGTGACCAATACTGCGCCGGAGGCCTGACGGGCGATACGGCCAGTCTCGAGGGTAACGGTCGACTGACCGAACTGGAATTTTTTGATTACCGGGTTCACGGTGTCCTACCTTCTTTGTGGCTCTTGGGGGAACTGGTTTCTTGCGAAATTCTTGGGCAACGTCGGGAATCGGCCCGCTGATTGTCCGGGTAAAACGGTAGTTCAGATAAAACTTGAGGCTGGGAGCCTGCCATGCGCCAGCGGGAAACCCGTTGACGCACGACAGACAACCAACCTCTAGCGCAATCGCTGATTAGCGACGCAGACCCAGGCGAGCGATCAGAGCGCTGTAACGGCTCAGGTCCTTGCCTTTCAGGTAGTCCAGCAGCTTGCGACGCTGGTTAACCATGCGGATCAGACCACGACGGGAGTGGTGGTCTTTACCGTTGGCCTTGAAGTGACCTTGCAGTTTGTTGATGTTGGCGGTCAGCAGTGCAACTTGCACTTCTGGCGAACCAGTGTCACCAACAGCTTGCTGGTAGTCAGCTACGATTTGGGCTTTTTCTTGAACGTCGAGAGCCATGAGGCAATCCTTTTATCAGGAAACCGTTACAAAAACGGTTTCAACAGGCCAGGGACAAATCCCTGTATCTATAAATGAGTAGTGACCGTGCCTGTTAACAGCCACACTCGTTCGGTCATTCTGACCGAATCAGTCGACGCGGCGCGATGCGCCCGTCTTCGCTCACTTCACCGATACCGATGAAGCGACCGTTATGATCCTGTACCCGCACCATGCCGAACTTCGGAGCATCCGGGGCACGTACCGGCTGGCCGTTGAGCCAGTAGAACGCGCTCGCTTCCGAGAACTGCAGCAGTGGCCAATCCTGCAGGCCGCTGTCCGATGGCATCAGGAAGCGGTCGACCGCTTCGTTGCCGCCTTCGGCATGTACCGCTTCCAGCTCTTCGAGGGTCACGGTCTGCGCCAGGGTGAAAGGCCCGGCCTGGGTACGACGCAGTTCAGCGACGTACGCACCACAACCGAGTTGCTCACCGATATCCTCCACCAGGGTACGAATATAGGTGCCCTTGCTGCAATCCACCGCAAGACGCGCAGTATCGCCTTCGAAGGCCAGCAATTCCAAGCGCGCAATAGTAACAGAACGCGGTTCGCGCTCCACTACTTCGCCTGCACGGGCCAGCTTGTACAGCGGCTGACCATCACGCTTGAGAGCCGAGTACATCGGCGGTATCTGACTGATTTGACCGCGAAATTTCGGCAGGACCGCTTCAATGTCGGCCTGACCAACGGTCACCGGGCGCTCCTGCAAAACCTCGCCTTCGGCGTCTGCCGTGGTGGTGGTTTTGCCCAGTTGCGCCAGGGTTTCGTAACCTTTGTCGGAATCGAGCAGGTACTGCGAGAACTTGGTCGCCTCGCCAAAGCACAGCGGCAACACGCCGGTGGCCAGCGGGTCGAGACTGCCGGTGTGACCGGCCTTCTCGGCGTTGAGCAGCCAGCGAACCTTCTGCAACGCGGCGTTGGAGGTGAACCCCAGCGGCTTGTCGAGCAGGATGATGCCGCTGACGTTACGACGGATACGTTTGACCTGAGCCACCGAGTTACTCCTTGGTGTCTTCGGGTGCAGCAGTTTCGTGCTGGCTGTCTTCGGCCACCGCGCGCTCGATCAGAGCCGACAGGTGTGCACCACGGGCGACACTCTCGTCGTAGTGGAAATGCAATTGCGGCACGCTGCGCAGCTTCATTTCGCGCCCTAGCTGCATACGCAGGAAGCCGGCGGCGGCGTTGAGCACCTTGATGGTCTGTGCGATATCGGCAGCGCCTTCCTGCCCCATCACGGTGATGAAGATCTTCGCGTGACCGACGTCACGGCTGACATCAACAGCGGTAATGGTGACCAGGCCAACACGCGGATCTTTGACTTCACGACGGATCAGCTGGGCCAGCTCGCGCTGCATCTGATCGCCGATACGTTGGGTACGGCTGTATTCTTTTGCCATGATTTGTTACCTGTTACTGCCCTGCGGTGAAACCCGCAAGGTCTGAAAGCGGCAAACGCCCGGCCTGACAAAAAGCCAGACCGGGCGTTGCGTTTAGAGTCCTGACGCCGTGCCGCGCATTTTCATGCGACGACCCGACGTGGCCCTTGAAGTGCGCGAGTCAGAGGCTGCGAGCAACCTGAACCTTCTCGAAGACTTCGATCTTGTCACCGACCTTGACGTCGTTGTAGCTCTTCACGCCGATACCGCATTCCATGCCGGCACGTACTTCGGAAGCGTCATCCTTGAAGCGGCGCAGGGATTCCAGCTCGCCTTCGAAGATCACGATGTCTTCACGCAGTACACGGATCGGACGGTTACGGTGAACAGTACCCTCGATCACCATGCAGCCGGCGATGGCGCCGAACTTAGGCGAACGGAACACGTCACGGACTTCGGCCACACCGAGGATGTTCTCGCGAACATCGCTGCCAAGCATGCCGGTCAGGGCTTTCTTGACGTCTTCGATGATGTCGTAGATCACGTTGTAGTAACGCATGTCCAGACCTTCCTGCTCGACGATCTTCCGTGCGCCGGCATCGGCACGCACGTTGAAGCCGAACAGTACAGCGTTGGAAGCCAGTGCCAGGTTGGCGTCGGATTCGGTGATACCACCGACACCGCCACCGACCACGCGCACTTGCACTTCGTCGTTGCCCAGGCCGTTCAGAGCGCCCTGCAGTGCTTCCAGCGAACCACGGACGTCGGATTTGAGGACGATGTTGAGCGTCTTCTTCTCTTCCTGACCCATGCTTTCGAAGATGTTTTCCAGCTTGCCGGCGTGAGCGCGAGCCAGTTTGACTTCGCGGAACTTGCCTTGACGGAACAGAGCCACTTCACGGGCTTTCTTCTCGTCGGCAACCACGCTCATCTCGTCGCCAGCATCAGGCGTACCGTCCAGGCCGAGGATCTCGACCGGAATGGCCGGGCCCGCTTCCTTGATCGGCTTGCCGTTCTCGTCGAGCATGGCGCGCACGCGGCCATAGTTCGAGCCGACCAGCACCATGTCGCCTTGACGCAGCGTACCGTCCTGAACCAGAACAGTCGCTACCGGGCCACGGCCCTTGTCCAGACGCGATTCAACCACGACACCACGGCCAGGAGCCGATGGGGTTGCAGTCAGCTCGAGAACTTCGGCTTGCAGCAATACCGCTTCAAGCAGTTCGTCGACGCCGGTACCCATTTTCGCCGAGACCGGAACGAATGGAGTGTCACCACCCCAGTCTTCGGAGGTCACGCCGTGGGCCGACAGTTCGCTACGGATGCGATCGAGATCAGCGCCCGGCTTGTCGATCTTGTTCACCGCAACCACCAGAGGAACGCCAGCCGCCTGAGCGTGCTGAACGGCTTCGATGGTTTGTGGCATCACGCCGTCGTCCGCCGCAACCACCAGGATCACGATGTCGGTCGCCTTGGCACCACGGGCACGCATTGCGGTAAACGCGGCGTGACCCGGGGTGTCGAGGAAGGTGACCATGCCGCGTTCGGTTTCAACGTGGTAGGCACCGATGTGCTGGGTGATACCACCGGCTTCGCCAGCGGCTACCTTGGCACGACGGATGTAGTCGAGCAGCGAGGTCTTGCCGTGGTCAACGTGACCCATTACGGTCACAACCGGCGCACGAGGAACAGCCTCACCTTCAAACTTGAGGGACTCGGCCAGGGAATCTTCCAGGGCGGTGTCGCTGACCAGGGTCACTTTGTGGCCCAGTTCTTCGGCTACCAGTTGAGCAGTTTCCTGATCAAGCACCTGGTTGATGGTCGCTGGAGTACCCAGTTTGAACATGAACTTGATGATTTCAGCAGCCTTCACCGACATCTGCTGAGCGAGATCGCCAACAGTGATGGTTTCGCCGATCTTCACTTCACGCACGACAGGGCCGGTCGGGCTCTGGAAACCGTGGGCGTTGCGTTTCTTCAGCTTGGCCTTGCCGCGACCGCCGCGACGGAAGCCATCGCTTTCTTCGTCGGTAGTGCGTGGCGCCACACGTGGAGCCGGTGCCTTTTCCTTGACCGAAGCGCGATGCGGAGCGTTCTTGCGCTCGCCATCGCCGCTGCCGCGACGGTTGTTGTCGTCGGCGCGTGGCTTGTCCGGACGGCGCTGTTCGTCACGCTTGCGAGTGTCGGCAGCTGGCGCAGCAGCCACAACCGGTGCAGCTTCGCGCACGGGTTCAGCGGCTGGCGCAGGCGCAGCAACAGGCTCGGCGGAAGCGGTCGGTGCAGCAGCAGGCTGGCGACGCGCTTCTTCTTCGGCGCGAACACGGGCTTCTTCTTCAGCCTTTTGACGGGCAGCATTTTCTACTGCGCGACGCTCATCCAGTTCACGCTTGCGCTCGGCTTCGATTTCTTCCGGGCTACGCTGTACGAAAACTTTCTTCTTGCGGACTTCAACGCTGATGCTTTTGCTGCCAGCCACACGCAGGGTGCTGGTGGTTTTACGCTGCAGCGTGATCTTGCGTGGTTCTTCCACTTTCGCCTTGTGGCTGCTCTTCAAGTGAGTCAGCAGGGATTGCTTCTCACTGTCAGTCACATGTTCTTCGGCGGCGGTGTGCGGCAGACCTGCCTCACGCATCTGCTGCAACAGGCGCTCTACCGGTGTTTTGACCTCATCGGCCAGTTGTTTCACCGTGACTTGCGTCATGCATTTCTCTCCTCAGGCCGCGCCTAATTACTCGAACCAGTGGGCTCGGGCGGCCATGATCAACTTGCCGGCACGATCATCGTCAATGCCGTCGATGTCGAGCAGGTCGTCAATAGACTGCTCGGCCAGGTCTTCGCGGGTAATTACGCCGCGCACCGCCAGTTCCATCGCCAAATCCTTGTCCATACCCTCAAGCGAGAGCAGGTCTTCGGCCGGATGGGCGTCTGCCAGCTTTTCCTCAGTAGCGATGGCTTTGGTCAACAAGCGATCCTTGGCACGAGCGCGAAGCTCGTTGACGATGTCTTCGTCAAAGCCGTCGATGTTGAGCATTTCTTCCAACGGTACGTAGGCAATCTCTTCCAGGCTGGTGAAGCCTTCGTCGACCAGCACCTGAGCCAGTTCTTCGTCGACTTCCAGCTCGTCGATGAAGTTGCGCAGGATGTCACCGGTCTCCGCTTGTTGCTTAGCCTGGATGTCCGATTCGGTCATCACGTTCAGGGTCCAGCCAGTCAGCTGGCTCGCCAGACGCACGTTCTGACCACCACGACCGATGGCCTGAGCCAGATTGTCTGCGCCAACGGCGATGTCCATGGCGTGGGCATCTTCGTCAACGATGATGGCCGCCACTTCTGCCGGCGACATGGCATTGATCACGAACTGCGCCGGGTTGTCGTCCCACAGGACGATGTCGACACGCTCGCCACCCAACTCGCCCGACACGGCCTGGACGCGCGAACCGCGCATACCGATGCACGCGCCCTGCGGGTCGATGCGCTTGTCCTTGGAGCGGACAGCGATCTTGGCGCGCGAACCCGGATCACGGGAAGCGGCCATGACTTCGATGAGGCCTTCAGCGATTTCCGGCACTTCGATACGGAACAGCTCGATCAGCATTTCCGGTGCGGTACGCGACAGGATCAACTGCGGGCCACGGTTCTCGGTGCGGATTTCCTTGAGCAGCGCACGCAGACGCACGCCAACACGGAAGGTTTCGCGAGAGATGATGTCTTCACGGGCCAGCAACGCCTCAGCGTTATTACCCAGGTCGACGATCACGTTGTCGCGGGTCACTTTTTTCACGGTGCCGGAGATGATTTCTCCCAGGCGCTCGCGATAAGCGTCGACCACTTGAGCGCGCTCGGCTTCGCGCACTTTCTGCACGATGACCTGCTTGGCGGTCTGCGCAGCAATGCGGCCGAATTCGATGGATTCGATCTTTTCTTCGACGACGTCACCGACCTTGGCACCAGGATGCGTTTCAGCAACCTTGCTTGGCCAGGTTTCGATGGCCGGATCATCGAGATCATTCTCTTCGACGACCGTCCAGCGACGGAAAGTTTCGTAAGAACCGGTGTGGCGATTGATTTCCACACGCAGATCAACTTCGTCTTCAAAACGCTTTTTGGTAGCAGTGGCCAGAGCCAGCTCCAGCGCTTCAAAAATTACGCTTGCCGGTACGCCCTTTTCATTGGATACCGACTCAACAACCAGCAGTACTTCTTTGCTCATCGTACGCCTCGCCTTTCGCAAGCCATTGGATCCGCGGGATCCGCGTCTCAGTCAAAACTGGGAATAATGTTGGCCTTGTCGATCATATCGATCGGCAACAGGAACTCATGGTCATCTACCTGCACCACGACATCCTGTTCTTCTACACCGCGCAGAAGGCCCTGAAAGTTGCGTCGTCCTTCAAAAGGCGAGCGCAGCCTGATCTTTACTTGTTCACCGGCAAATTTGGCAAACTGCTCAAGAGTGAACAGTGGGCGTTCCATGCCAGGCGAGGAAACTTCAAGGGTGTATTCAACGGAGATCGGATCTTCAACATCCAGCACACCGCTGATCTGACGGCTGACGATGGCGCAATCGTCCACCAGTACGCCGCCTTCCTTATCGATATAAACGCGCAACATTGAGTGACGACCTTGAGCCGAGAACTCAATACCCCAGCATTCATAGCCCAGGGCCACGACCACCGGGGCCAACAAGGCCTGCAACTCTTCTAGCTTGCTCGACACCTGAACCCCCTCGTGCATGTATGTGCATGCTTTGCAAAATAAAAAATGGGCGAAACGCCCATCCTTGAAACGCCGTCGAACAGCGGCGTTGAAAGTGTCCAGCTAACAAAAAGCCCCTTAAAAGGGGCTCCTTAAACTGGTTGCGGGGGCCGGATTTGAACCGACGACCTTCGGGTTATGAGCCCGACGAGCTACCAGACTGCTCCACCCCGCGACAAAGCTGGGGCGGAAGTATACGACCGATCCCCAGTAGGGTCAATGTAACCTTCCACCTGCAAGAAAGCCCGCAACAGCGGGCTCTCCTGACTAATTGGTACCGAGAAGGGGACTCGAACCCCTACACCCTATGGGCACAACCACCTCAAGGTTGCGTGTCTACCAATTCCACCACCTCGGCAATACTACGTTTGAAACCCTTCTTACTTCTGCTCTTGAGCTGGAGGTACGTCAGTCGCTGGAGTAGCCGACTTTTGCTCTTGAAGCACCGGGACATCATCAGAAGCCGGTTGTTGCTTTGGAACTTCCAACACTGCCGGATTTGGCAAACCTGCCTGAGTCAGCTGATGAGCCTTCTCTTTAGCAAAGTATCCTAACCCCAAGCTGGTTATGAAGAAACCGGCGGCAAGTATAGCAGTAAACTTACTAAGAAAGGTAGAGGAACCTTGGCTTCCGAACACAGTATTTGAAGCACCTGCTCCGAAAGACGCGCCAGCGTCCGCACCCTTACCCTGCTGCAGCAAAACCAGAGCAACTACGCCCAATGCACCCAGCAGATGAAAAACGACTACGACTGTTTCCAGCATTTTTTCAGTTTCCCGCGGCGCGACAGATCGCACCGAACTCATCTGCATTCAGGGAAGCTCCACCAATGAGCCCCCCATCGATATCCGGCATGCCGAACAGTTCGACCGCATTGGCCGCCTTCACGCTGCCGCCGTATAGAAGCCGCACATTTCGTGCGACCTCAGAATTCTCTGCCGCCAACTGCTCCCGAATGGCTTTATGCACATCCTGAGCCTGCTGCGGCGTTGCAGTCAGCCCGGTACCAATGGCCCAGACCGGCTCGTAAGCGATCACTGCATTGGCAAAAGCACCGACACCCAGCTCCTCGATGATGCTGCCCAGCTGACGCCCGACAACTTCAAGAGTCTTTCCGGCTTCGCGTTGCTCCAGGGTTTCCCCTACACACAACACCGGAATCAAGCCACATGCCTGCGCCGCTGCGAACTTGCGATTCAGCATTCCGTCTCGCTCGCCCATGATCTGGCGGCGCTCGGAGTGCCCGACAAGCACCAGGGAACAACCTGCATCCACCAACTGACTCGGTGCAATTTCACCGGTCAATGCACCTTGCATCGATTCCACCGCAGAATTCTGCGCGCCGACCGAAATCGACTTTCCTTTCAAGCCATCAATCACTTGATTGATATGCAGGCAAGGCGGGAATACCGCGACATCAACACCGCTTGGCAAGGCCAGATGACGAAGGCCATTGATCAGCTCAGCGACGCTGGCGCGGGTACCGTGCATCTTCCAGTTACCAGCTACCATAGGGCGACGCATGCTGTACCTCGTCGGTCAAAGTGGGCGCAGATGTTACCCAACACAATCATGGCTGGCAAGCCGTATCAGGCAGAAACTTCAGTTACCAGTTTTGCCAGTTCTTCGGCATAGCTGCGAACCTGGGTTTCGTCCTCGCCTTCGACCATGACACGCACCAGAGGCTCTGTCCCGGACTTGCGCAGAAGCACACGCCCACGACCCGCCATCGCCTCGGTCACACGCTTGCTGGCTTCCTTGACAGCCGGGTGATCGAGCGGACTGTCGCCACCGCCGAAACGGACATTGATCAACACCTGAGGGCACTTGCGCAACGCCTGACGGGTTTGCGCCAGACCTTCGTTTCGGGTTTTCAGCGCCATCAACACCTGCAGGGCTGCGATGATCGCATCACCTGTCGTTGTGTGGTTGAAGCAGACAACATGCCCCGAGTTCTCGCCACCCACCAGCCAATCGCGCTCAAGCAGCTCGGCAATCACATAACGGTCGCCGACATTTGCACGCACGAACGGAATACCGAGATCCGCCAGCGCCAGCTCCAGGCCAAGGTTGCTCATCAGCGTACCGACCACGCCACCCTGCAATTTGCCACGCTCATGCAGGTCGCGCGCAATAATGAAGATCAGCTCGTCGCCATCAACAATTGCACCCGTGTGATCAACCATCAGTACCCGGTCGCCATCGCCGTCAAATGCGATACCCAGGTCGGCATGCTCGGCAAGCACCGCAGCCTGCAGCTGCCCCATGTGCGTCGAGCCGCAGTTGTCGTTGATGTTCAGACCGTTTGGCTGGGCGGACAACACCACAACTTCGGCACCCAGCTCGCGGAATACACTTGGCGCGACTTTATAGGTCGCTCCGTGTGCGCAGTCGATCACGATCTTGAGACCGGCAAAACTGGTGTTGGTCGGCACACTGCTCTTGCAGAACTCGATGTATCGGCCGGACGCGTCATTGATTCGCGATACCTTGCCGATCTTGCTCGACTCGACAACAGTCATCGGCGCATCGAGCAACTCCTCGATCATCAGCTCCAGCTCATCCGGCAACTTGGTGCCGCGACCGGAGAAAAACTTGATGCCGTTATCGTCGTGAGGATTGTGCGATGCACTGATCACGATTCCTGCTTCTGCCTGGAAAGTACGCGACAGGTAGGCGATAGCCGGCGTCGGCATCGGACCGAGCAGCATCACATCAGCACCCGCCGACGTCAGGCCGGCTTCCAGCGCCGACTCGAACATATAACCGGAGATTCGTGTGTCCTTGCCAACAAGTACCTTGCAGGCACCCATTTTCCGGAATGCCATGCCCGCAGCCCAGCCGAGCTTGAGCATGAAGTCAGGCGTAATCGGGTATTCACCGACACGACCACGAATGCCGTCGGTACCAAAGTATTTCTTGCTCATAAGCGCTCCATCATTCTTATTCGGCTGATTCCACGGCCGCGATCATCCGCACAACATCCACCGTCTCCGCCACGTCATGGACGCGCAATATACGCGCCCCCTTGACGAATGCCAGCGCCGCCAGGGCCAAACCACCATGCAGACGTTCGCCCACAGGACGATTCAGGGCCTGTCCAATCATGCTTTTTCGCGATACACCAACCAGTAGAGGTCGCCCCAATGCATGAAGGGCATCCATGTGCTTGAACAAGCTTAGATTGTGCTGCAGGGTTTTGGCGAAGCCGAAGCCAGGATCAAGAATGATCCGCTCGGCAGGAATGCCGACCGAAGCGCATCGCTCCATACGCTCGGCGAGAAACTCACTCACTTCCCGGGTGACATCCTGATATTGCGGATTGTCCTGCATGTCACCCGGCTCACCCAGCATGTGCATCAGACAGACCGGCAACCCGGTGGCTGCGGCAGCATCCAGCGCACCGTCACGCTGCAGCGATCTCACGTCATTGATCAACCCGGCGCCCAGTCGCGCAGTTTCCCGCATGACCGCCGGAGTCGACGTATCGACAGAGATGATCACATCCAGCTCGCGATTGATCAGCTCCACGATCGGCGCCACACGCTCCAGCTCTTCGAGTGGCGAAACCGCTCGCGCACCAGGCCGAGTGGACTCTCCGCCAACATCGATCAGCGTCGCACCGGCCAACACCATTGCCTCGGCATGACGCAGGGCCGCGTCAAGCTGGCTGTATCGGCCACCATCGGAGAAGGAGTCGGGAGTGACATTGAGAATGCCCATGACATGTGTCCGGGCCAAATCAAGAACCCGGTTGCCGCAAGGCAACCGGGTCAGGGACTGTACAGAAGTCATTTCAAACCTTAAACGTCAGCAGCCGGACCGCCAATCGGTGTTTCCGGACGCTCATCCTGAACCACCGGAGGAGGCGTGCCAGTGCCGGTGCCACCCGACCAGTCACGAGGTTCGCGAGGTGTGCGCCCCGCCATGATGTCGTCGATCTGTTCAGCATCGATCGTCTCGTACTTCATCAAGGCATCTGCCATGGCATCGAGCTTGTCACGATTGTCGGTCAGGATCTGCTTGGCGGTGCCGTAGCACTGATCGATGATGCTGCGCACTTCCGAGTCGATCAGCTTAGCCGTTTCGCCCGAGAAGCTGGCGTTCTGACCGCCACCGCCACGACCGAGGAACACCTCGCCTTCTTCTTCCGCATACATCAACGGACCGAGTTTTTCAGACAGCCCCCACTTGGTCACCATGTTCCGTGCAATCTGGCTGGCACGCATGATGTCGTTGGAGGCGCCGGTAGTCACCCCGTCGAAGCCCAGTGTCATTTCTTCGGCGATACGGCCGCCGTACAGCGAGCAGATCTGACTGATCAACGCACGCTTGGACAGGCTGTAGCGATCTTCTTCCGGCAGGAACATGGTCACACCCAACGCGCGACCGCGCGGGATGATCGACACTTTGTAGACCGGATCATGCTCGGGCACAACGCGACCGACGATAGCGTGACCCGCTTCGTGGTAGGCAGTGTTCTGCTTTTCTTTCTCGGACATGACCATGGATTTGCGCTCGGCGCCCATCATGATCTTGTCTTTGGCCAGCTCGAACTCCTTCATCTCGACGATGCGTTTGCCGGCACGGGCAGCAAACAGCGAAGCCTCGTTGACCAGGTTGGCCAGGTCAGCACCGGAGAAGCCCGGAGTACCACGCGCGATAACGGCCGGAGCCACGTCATCACCCATTGGCACTTTACGCATGTGCACCTTGAGGATCTGCTCGCGACCACGGATGTCCGGCAGACCGACCACTACCTGACGGTCGAAACGACCCGGACGCAGCAGAGCCGGGTCCAGTACGTCAGGACGGTTGGTTGCAGCGATGACGATGATTCCGTCATTCATTTCGAAGCCGTCCATCTCCACCAGCAACTGGTTGAGGGTCTGCTCGCGCTCGTCGTGACCGCCACCCATGCCCGCGCCACGATGGCGACCAACGGCGTCGATCTCGTCAATGAAGATAATGCAGGGTGCGTGCTTCTTGGCCTGTTCGAACATGTCGCGAACACGGCTGGCACCCACACCGACGAACATTTCGACGAAGTCGGAACCGGAAATGGTGAAGAACGGCACCTTGGCTTCGCCGGCAATTGCCTTGGCCAGCAAGGTCTTACCGGTGCCCGGAGGACCAACCATCAGCACGCCGCGAGGAATACGGCCGCCCAGGCGCTGGAACTTGCCCGGATCACGGAGGAACTCGACCAGCTCACCAACTTCTTCCTTGGCTTCGTCGCAACCGGCAACGTCAGCCAGGGTGGTTTTCACCTGATCTTCGGACAGCAGACGCGCCTTGCTCTTGCCAAAGCTCATCGGCCCGCCCTTGCCGCCCGCACCGCCCTGCATCTGGCGCATGAAGAACATGAACACCGCGATGATCACCAGGATCGGGAAGCTGGCTACCAGAAGCTGGGTCCAGATGCTTTGCTGCTCAGGCTGCTTGCCTTCGACCACGACATGATTGTCGACCAGGTCGCCGATCAGGCCATTGTCCTGGATTGCCGGACGAATGGTCTTGAAGCTGTCGCCATCGTTGCGCTTGCCGGTAATCACGTAGCCGTCGACGGCCACGCGCTCGACCTTGCCATCCTTGACCTGCTGGATGAAGTCGGAATAGTTGAGGGTCTGCGGCTCGTTAGGGCTGGAGAAGTTGTTCATCACCGTCACCAGGACAGCCGCGATGATCAACCACAGGATCAGATTCTTTGCCATATCGTTCAATTAACTACCCTCTGAAGCAAGCTCCGCTACTGGCGCGCGCTTCGCATGATATTCACCGGCCTAACTTACTACATTACCTACAGCTCTGGCAGGCGCCGTCTGTAACCCTTTGTGAAACACTTTCTACACAATATTCGCTTATGCACGCGGGGCGAAATACGAAAAACCTATCACCCCGACAAAAAACCTTGTTTTACTCGCTGCGACCGCGATAACCCCAAGCCAGCATGTATTGCTCGCGGGAACTGTCGCGGGAAGAGTCCGGCTTGATCATCTGGACCTTGTCGAATTTCCGACGAGCGTCCTTCAGGTAAACATCGAACCCTTCACCCTGAAAAATCTTGATCAGGAAATTGCCGCCCGGCTTGAGAATCCGCTCCGCCAGGTCAAGCGCCAGCTCGCAAAGGAACATGGCTTTCGGCATATCTACGGCAGGCGTACCACTCATATTGGGGGCCATATCGGAAATCACAAGGTCCACCTGCGAATTACCCACCGCCTCAAGAATTTGAGCGAGCACTTCATCCTGAGTGAAATCCCCCTGAATGAAGGTCACGTCCGGAATGCTGTCCATTTCCAGGATGTCCGAGGCGATCAGACGCCCCTGGCCACCGATCAGCCGGCTGGTGACCTGAGACCAGCCGCCGGGCGCCGCGCCCAGGTCGACCACGCTCATGCCTGGGCGAATCAGTTTGTATTTCTCCTGGACTTCCAGAAGCTTGTAACTCGCACGCGAGCGGTAGCCATCCTTCTGCGCCTGTTTCACATAAGGATCGTTGACATGTCGTTTCAGCCAACCAAGGCTTGTCTTGGAACGCGCCATTGGGCACCTCGTTGATTAGGGTCGTGATTAATTGGGCGGATCCACGAGCCCTCGGGTAAAATGGCCGCCATTTTACAGAATCCAGACGAAAGGGTCAGATTATGCCGCTCACTCCAGAGCAGAAGAAACAGTACAAATCCATCGGCCACCACCTCAAACCAGTTTTGACGGTAGCTGACAACGGTTTGACTGAGGGTGTTTTAGCCGAACTCGAACGCGCTTTGGCAGATCACGAGCTGATCAAGATCAAGCTCAACATTCTCGATCGCGAGGCGCGCCTGGCGTCCGTTGCAGAGCTGTGCAAGGTCGGCAAGGCCGATCTGGTTCAGGTCATCGGCAAGATGGCACTGATTTATCGCAAGAACTTCAGCGTCAACAAGCAGCTGTCGAACGTCCATCGCTTCAAGTGATGACAAGGGTCAAGGGTGTGCTTCGCGCACCCTGCCACTCCACCCTGGCACCGGCTGCATCACCAGAACCAGCCCGGAAAAGCCCAGAACAAGATAGCTGAACACCTGCCAGCGCTGCGCATCCGGCCAGCCGACTCGCACTGCGACATACATCGCACTTGCATACAACGCCATCAGCAGCACTTGCCCGCGAAAATCTCGCCATAGACTGACAAGGCCTTCGGCCCGTACCAGCACCAAAGCCTGAAAAACCACGCACACGGCAGCAAAACCTACCACCGGCACTTCAAACGCACTGGCGACTTCGTCGATCAGCAGCGGTGCCAGCCCAATCTGACCCAGCACCGGTCGCAGACCGAGATGCACCAGCCACAGGCCGCCAACCCACAACATCTGGGTCAGCTGCCAGAGCATGGCGCCCGCCTGCAGCGGGCGCCCTGTTTCAGATGTGACGGACTTCGACAATCTCATACTCGATATCGCCGCCCGGCGTTTTCACGACGACCGTGTCGCCCTCTTCCTTGGCAATCAAGGCGCGGGCGATCGGCGAGCCGACCGAAATCTTGCCGAGCTTGATGTCCGCCTCGTCTTCACCAACGATCTGGTAAGTCACGCTTTCATCGGTCTCGACGTTGGCGATCTCGACGGTAGTGCCGAAAATCACTTTGCCGGTGTGCGGGATGGTCGTCACATCAATGATCACGGCATTCTGCATGCGACCTTCGATGTCACGGATCCGCGCCTCGACCATGCCCTGCTGTTCGCGGGCGGCATGGTATTCGGCGTTTTCCTTCAAGTCACCCAACTCGCGGGCCGTACCGATGTCCTGGCTGAGCTTCGGACGAACGACCTTGGTCAGATGAGCGTGTTCCTCTTCCAGGGCTTTCGCGCCCTGGACGGTCATTGGGTATTTATTCATGCCTTCAATCCTGCGTGTAGATCCTGCAAGCGGCGCACGGTCTTCTCGGGACCGAACTTCAGCGCTTCGCAGATGGCTTCGCCAGCAGCAATGGTGGTGGTGCAGTAGATCTTGTGCTGCAAGGCGTTACGACGAATGGAGTAAGAGTCGGCGATCGACTGACGACCTTCGGTGGTGTTAATGATCAGCGTGACTTCGTCATTCTTGATCATGTCGACCACGTGCGGACGACCCTCGGTCACCTTGTTCACGCGACGCACTTTCAGACCTGCAGCCTCGATCAGCTTGGCAGTGCCGGCAGTGGCGACCACTTCGAAGCCCAAGTTGATCAGATCACGAGCCACACCTGCAACCAGCGGCTTGTCGTCATCACGCACGCTGATGAACGCAGTACCGCCGGTCGGCAGCACTTCGCTCGCACCCATCTGGGCTTTGGCAAAGGCTTCGCCGAAGGTATCGCCGACACCCATCACTTCACCGGTGGACTTCATCTCCGGGCCGAGGATCGGGTCAACGCCAGGGAATTTGGCGAACGGGAACACCGCCTCTTTCACGCTGTAGAAGTTCGGGATGATTTCCTTGGTGAAGCCGATTTCCTTCAGAGTTTTACCGGCCATCACGCGAGCCGCGATCATGGCCAGGGAAACACCGATGCACTTCGACACGAACGGTACGGTACGGGAAGCACGCGGGTTGACTTCGATGACGTAGATGTCTTCGCCTTGCAGCGCCAGCTGAACGTTCATCAGGCCGACCACGCCCAGCTCCAGGGCCATTTTCTTGACCTGTTCGCGCATCTCGTCCTGGATGTGCGCCGGCAGCGAGTACGGCGGCAGCGAGCACGCGGAGTCACCGGAGTGAACGCCCGCCTGTTCGATGTGCTGCATGATCGCGCCGATCACTACATCCTTGCCGTCGCAGACCGCATCCACGTCCATCTCGATGGCGCAGTTGAGGAAGTGGTCGAGCAGCACCGGGCTGTCGTTCGACACTTGCACCGCGTCACGCAGGTAACGCTTGAGCTCTTCTTCCTTGTAGACGATTTCCATTGCCCGGCCGCCCAGTACGTAGGACGGACGAACCACCAGCGGATAACCGATCTTCGCGGCAGCGCGAACGGCTTCGTCTTCGCTGCGCACGGTAGCGTTTGGCGGCTGACGCAGGTTCAGACGCTCGACCATCTGTTGGAAGCGCTCACGGTCTTCGGCGCGGTCGATGGCGTCAGGGCTGGTGCCGATGATCGGCACGCCGGCCGCTTCGAGGGCGCGAGCCAGTTTCAGCGGAGTCTGGCCGCCGTACTGGACGATAACACCTTTCGGCTTCTCGACACGGCAGATTTCCAGCACGTCTTCCAGGGTCACCGGCTCGAAGTACAGACGGTCGGAAGTGTCGTAGTCAGTGGAAACGGTTTCCGGGTTGCAGTTGACCATGATGGTTTCGTAGCCGTCTTCGCGCAGGGCGAGAGCGGCGTGTACGCAGCAGTAGTCGAATTCGATGCCTTGGCCGATACGGTTCGGACCGCCACCAAGGATGATGATCTTGTCACGACCGGACGGCGCCGCTTCGCACTCTTCCTCGTAAGTCGAGTACAGGTAAGCGGTGTCGGTGGCGAACTCGGCAGCGCAGGTGTCGACGCGCTTGTAGACCGGGAACACTTCCAGCTTTTGACGGTGAGTGCGCAGGTTCTTCTCGGTGACGCCCAGCAGCTTGGCCAGACGCTGGTCGGAGAAGCCTTTGCGCTTGAGCTTGAACATCAGGTCGCGGTCGATAGCGGACAGACCCAGGGTCTTGACCTTCTCTTCGTCCTTGATCAGATCTTCGATCTGCACCAGGAACCACGGGTCGATCATGTTCATGCCGAAGATTTCTTCGACGGTCATGCCGGCGCGGAAAGCGTCCGCCACGTACCAGATACGCTCGGCGCCCGGCACGGTCAGTTCGCGCTTGAGCACGCTCATGCTTTCCGGATTGCTCAGGTCGACTTTCTCGTCCAGACCGCAAACGCCCACTTCCAGACCGCGCAGGGCTTTCTGCAGGGATTCCTGGAAGGTACGGCCGATGGCCATGACTTCGCCTACGGATTTCATTTGAGTGGTCAGACGCGCATCAGCGTTGGCGAACTTCTCGAAGGCGAAGCGCGGCATCTTGGTGACGACGTAGTCGATGGACGGCTCGAAGGACGCCGGGGTCTTGCCGCCAGTGATGTCGTTCGACAGCTCGTCGAGGGTGTAGCCGACTGCCAGTTTGGCCGCGACCTTGGCAATCGGGAAACCGGTGGCTTTCGAAGCCAGGGCCGACGAACGTGATACACGCGGGTTCATTTCGATCACGACCATGCGGCCGGTGTTCGGGCAGATACCGAACTGAACGTTGGAACCACCGGTCTCGACACCGATCTCGCGCAGCACTGCCAGCGAGGCGTTACGCAGGATCTGGTATTCCTTGTCGGTCAGGGTCTGGGCTGGAGCCACGGTGATCGAGTCACCGGTGTGCACGCCCATCGGGTCGAAGTTTTCGATCGAGCAGACGATGATGCAGTTGTCCTTTTTGTCGCGGACAACTTCCATTTCATATTCTTTCCAGCCGATCAGCGATTCGTCGATCAGCAGTTCCTTGGTCGGCGACAGGTCCAGACCACGGGCGCAGATTTCTTCGAACTCTTCACGGTTGTAAGCGATACCGCCACCCGTGCCGCCCATGGTGAAGGACGGACGGATGATGCACGGGAAGCCCAGACGTTCGAGCACCGCGTTGGCTTCTTCCATGCTGTGGGCGATACCGGAACGCGGACATTCCAGGCCGATGGCCTTCATTGCCTTGTCGAAACGCGAACGGTCTTCAGCCTTGTCGATGGTGTCGGCGTTGGCGCCGATCATCTCAACGCCGAACTTCTCCAGAACGCCTTCGCGTTCCAGGTCCAGGGCGCAGTTCAGAGCGGTCTGGCCGCCCATGGTTGGCAGCACCGCATCCGGACGCTCTTTTTCGATGATCTTGGCAACGGTCTGCCACTTGATCGGCTCGATGTAGGTGGCGTCGGCCATGTCCGGGTCGGTCATGATGGTGGCCGGGTTGGAGTTCACCAGGATGACGCGGTAACCCTCTTCGCGCAGGGCTTTACAGGCCTGGGCGCCGGAGTAGTCGAATTCGCAGGCCTGGCCGATAACGATCGGGCCAGCGCCGAGAATCAGGATGCTTTTAATGTCTGTACGTTTTGGCATGGGTTTGTCACTCAAATCCGCAGGTCAGTCGGCAAGCCGTCTTGATCGATTTCTGAAGTCCCGAGGGGGCCGCCGGTTTCGGGGCCGCCCTCGAGGGGCTTCTCGCTACAGTCTCAAGGCGAGCGCTTAGCGTCGCTTGGCCATCTCGTTGATGAAGCGGTCAAACAGAGGGGCCACATCGTTCGGGCCCGGGCTCGCTTCAGGGTGACCCTGGAAGCTGAACGCGCTCTTGTCGGTACGCTCGATGCCTTGCAGGGTGCCGTCGAACAGCGATTTGTGGATCGCGCGGACGTTGGCTGGCAGGGTCGCTTCGTCAACCGCAAAACCGTGGTTCTGGCTGGTGATCATCACGACGCCAGTGTCCAGATCCTGAACCGGGTGGTTGGCACCGTGGTGACCGTGGCCCATTTTCAGGGTCTTGGCGCCGGAGGCCAGGGCCAGCAGCTGGTGACCGAGGCAGATGCCGAACACCGGAATCTCGGTTTCCAGCACTTCCTTGATCGCCTTGATCGCGTAGTCGCAAGGCTCCGGATCACCAGGGCCGTTGGACAGGAACACGCCGTCCGGATTCAGGGCCAGCACGTCGGCAGCCGGGGTTTGCGCCGGCACTACGGTCACGCGGCAGCCGCGCTCGACCAGCATGCGCAGGATGTTGACCTTGACGCCGTAGTCGTAGGCAACCACGTGGTATGGCAGCTCGGAAGCTTCGATGGTCGCGTGGCTGTCGGTTTTCAGATCCCAGACAGTGGAGCGCCATTCGTATTGGGTCTTGGTGCTGACGACTTTCGCCAGGTCCATGCCCTTCAGGCCCGGGAAGCCTTGCGCAGCGGCGATGGCCGCTTCTTCGGAGATGTTGTCGCCGGCCATGATGCAGCCGTTCTGTGCGCCTTTTTCACGCAGGATGCGGGTCAGGCGGCGGGTGTCGATACCGGCGATTGCCACAACATTGTTGGCTTTCAGGTAGTCGGACAGGGACATCGTGTTACGCCAGTTGCTCGCTACCAGCGGCAGGTCACGGATGACCAGGCCAGCGGACCAGACGCGATTGGACTCGGCGTCTTCCGGCGTGGTGCCGGTGTTGCCGATGTGCGGGTAAGTCAGGGTAACGATCTGTTGGGCGTAGGAAGGATCGGTAAGGATTTCCTGATAGCCGGTCATTGCGGTGTTGAACACCACCTCACCAACGGTCTGACCGTCGGCTCCAATGGCTTCGCCGCGAAAAATGCTGCCATCAGCAAGGGCGAGTATGGCTGGCTTAGTCAAGAAGACCTCCCGTAAATAACGCATGAAAGGGCAATCGCAGGTTGTAAAAAAGCGGAGTGACGTATGGACACGTCACCCCGCTTCTTCACTGAATTATTCTGCGCGCTTTTAGTGGACACACTAAAGCTGTAGCTTACAGAAAAAGGGATTTTTGGTCTACCGCCAATGAGCCCGAAAGGCCGGAGAATGCGACAGGGCGTCGCCAGGCGGAGCAAAACCGGCACAAACAGGGCGTTTGCGCCGGGTTCAAACAAGGTTCAACGCAGGTCGAGCACGTCTTGCATGTCGTAAAGACCCGGTTCGCGAGCATCCAGCCACAACGCTGCACGCACGGCACCCTTGGCGAATGTCATGCGGCTCGAAGCCTTATGGGTGATCTCCAGACGTTCGCCTTCACAGGCGAACAGCACCGTATGATCGCCCACCACATCACCACCACGAACAGTGGCGAAACCGATGGTTTCACGCTCACGCGCACCGGTGTGGCCTTCGCGACCATAGACCGCAACCTTCTGCAGATCACGATCCAGCGCACTGGCAATCACTTCACCCATGCGCAGGGCCGTACCCGATGGCGCATCGATCTTGTGGCGGTGATGGGCTTCGATGATTTCAATATCCGCATCATCACCCAGCACCCGTGCAGCCATGTCGAGCAGCTTCAGCGACAGGTTGACGCCAACGCTGAAGTTGGCGGCGAACACGATCGGAATATCCTTGCCCGCTTCGGCCAGCAACTGCTTCTGGGCAGCATCCAGCCCGGTGGTGCCGATCACCATCGCCTTGCCGGCCTTGCGGCAGAAGGCCAGGTTTTTCAGCATGACTTCCGGCAGGGTGAAGTCGATCAATACATCGAACTCTTCCGCGACCGATTCCAGATTTCCGGAAAGCGGCACACCGATCCGACCGAGCGAAGCCAGCTCACCGGCATCAACACCGATCAGCGTACTGCCAGGGCGGACAATCGCGGCCGTCAGACCGGTCAGCGGCGCGCACTGCTGCACGGCCTCGACCAGAATCTTGCCCATGCGCCCGGCAGCGCCCATCACAGCTATACGTCGCATGCCGACTCCTTACAGATCGCCGAAGAAGCGTTTCACACCGTCGAACCAACCGGTGGTTTTCGGGGAGTGACTGTTGTCGTCCGCCAGGGAGCTTCGGAACTCTTCCAGCAGTTCACGCTGACGACGGTTCAGATTGACCGGCGTCTCGACGGCCACACGACACATCAGGTCGCCCGCACCACCGCCACGCACTGGCGCAACGCCCTTGCCGCGCACGCGGAACTGCTTGCCGGTCTGAGTCCCTTCCGGAATCTTCAGCTTCACGCGACCGTCGAGGGTCGGGATTTCCAGTTCTCCACCCAGCGCCGCATCGACAAAGCTGATCGGCACTTCGCAGAACAGATGCTTGCCGTCACGCTGGAAGATCGCGTGCTCGCGCACGTTGATCACCACATACAGGTCGCCGGTCGGGCCACCCTGAGTGCCCGCCTCGCCTTCGCCGGACAGACGAATGCGGTCACCGGTATCCACACCGGCCGGCACTTTGACGGAGAGGGTTTTGTATTCTTCAACGCGGCCGTCACCGTGGCAGGAGTCGCACGGGTCGGAAATGATCTTGCCCTGGCCATGGCAGCGCGGGCAGGTCTGCTGCACGGAGAAGAAGCCTTGTTGCATGCGCACCTGGCCGATGCCGCCGCAAGTCGGGCAAGTCGATGGCGACGAACCTTTCTTGGCGCCCGAACCGTCGCACGGCTTGCAATTGACCAGTGTCGGAACGCGGATATTCACGGTAGTACCGCGCACCGCTTCTTCCAGATTCAGCTCCAGGGTATAGCGCAAGTCGCTGCCACGCTGGGCGCCACCACGGGAACCGCCGCGACCGCCACCGAAGAAATCACTGAAGACATCACCGAAAATATCGGAGAAGTTCTGACCGCCGAAACCGGCACCGCCGCCACCCATGCTTGGGTCGACACCGGCATGGCCGTACTGATCGTACGCCGCGCGCTTGCTGGAATCGGACAATACTTCGTAGGCCTCGTTGGCCTCTTTGAACAGCTCTTCCGACGCTTTGTCATCGGGATTACGGTCCGGGTGATGCTTCATCGCCAGACGGCGATAGGCCTTTTTCAGGTCCGCTTCGCTTGAGCCGCGCTCAACACCCAACACTTCGTAATAGTCACGCTTTGCCATAAGTCTTTGCACTCTTAAGGACGTTCGGCAAACCCCTCCTGAGCTTCGCCAAACTCGTTGAGCCCCAATACAGGCCCGGACCCAACTCACGTCTATTCAACGATCCTGGTCTTTGATTCATGCGGTATTTTCGGCGCGAAAAGCAGGAGCATTCCCGGCCATACCGCCAGCATTCGAGCCTTGTCGCATGCTGTAAAAATTCGCGTATTCCAGATACGCCAACGCGGGAGCAAGCTCCCGCGCGGCGACATCCTACCAGTCAGTGCCCAAAGGCAGTCAACCGGCCGACCAACAACTTACTTGTGGTCTTTGACTTCTTCGAACTCGGCATCGACAACATCGTCAGCCTTTTCATCTTTCTCTGCATGCGGTGCCGCGCCTTCGGCAGGCTGAGCCTGTTCGGCGTACATCTTCTGGGCAACCGGCGCGGAGACTTTCGACAGCTCTTCAACCTTGGCGTCGATGGCAGCCTTGTCGTCGCCTTTGACGGCGGCTTCCAGGGCAACCACGGCCGCTTCGATTGCAGTCTTCTCTTCTGCAGTCACTTTGTCGCCAGCGTCAGCGATCATCTTGCGAGTCGAGTGAACCAGTGCATCACCCTGGTTACGGGCAGCGGCCAGCTCCTCGAACTTGCGGTCTTCCTCGGCGTTCAGCTCGGCGTCGCGCACCATCTTCTGGATTTCTTCATCCGACAGACCGGAGTTGGCCTTGATGGTGATCTTCTGCTCTTTGCCGGTCGCCTTGTCTTTCGCGCCGACGTGCAGGATGCCGTTGGCGTCGATGTCGAAGGTCACTTCGATCTGTGGCACACCGCGTGGCGCTGGTGGAATCTCGGCCAGGTCGAACTTGCCCAGGGACTTGTTCTGTGCGGCTTGCTTGCGCTCACCTTGCAGGACGTGAATGGTCACTGCGCCTTGGTTGTCGTCGGCAGTCGAGAACACTTGCGATTTCTTGGTAGGAATCGTGGTGTTTTTCTCGATCAGCGCGGTCATCACGCCGCCCATGGTTTCGATACCCAGGGTCAGCGGGCTGACGTCGAGCAGCAGAACGTCTTTCACGTCACCGGCCAGAACGGCGCCCTGGATCGCAGCACCCATGGCAACGGCTTCGTCCGGGTTCACGTCTTTACGAGCTTCTTTACCGAAGAAATCGGTAACTGCCTTCTGCACCAGAGGCATACGAGTCTGGCCACCGACCAGAATCACGTCGTCAATTTTGCTGGCGTCGATGCCGGCGTCTTTCAGAGCGATGCGGCATGGCTCGATGGTACGGTTCACCAGGTCTTCGACCAGCGACTCGAGCTTGGCACGAGAAATCTTCACGTTCAGGTGCTTAGGACCGGTCGCATCTGCAGTGATGTACGGCAGGTTGACGTCGGTCGACTGCGAAGAAGACAGCTCGATCTTGGCTTTCTCGGCGGCTTCTTTCAGACGCTGCAGGGCCAGTGGATCGTTCTTCAGGTCCATGCCGGACTCTTTCTTGAACTCGTCGACGAGGTAGTCGATCAGACGCATGTCGAAGTCTTCACCACCCAGGAAGGTATCACCGTTGGTGGCCAGTACTTCGAACTGGTGCTCGCCGTCAACTTCAGCGATTTCGATCACGGAAACGTCGAAGGTACCACCACCCAGGTCGTAAACGATCACGGTGTGATCGCCCTTGGCCTTGTCCATACCGTAAGCCAGAGCAGCTGCGGTTGGTTCGTTGATGATACGTTTTACGTCCAGACCGGCGATGCGACCGGCGTCTTTGGTCGCCTGACGCTGGCTGTCGTTGAAGTAGGCCGGAACGGTGATCACCGCTTCGGTCACTGCTTCGCCGAGGTAGTCTTCGGCGGTCTTCTTCATCTTCTTCAGGACTTCGGCGCTGATTTGCGGCGGAGCCATCTGCTTGCCGGAGGCCTCGACCCAAGCGTCACCATTGTTGGCCTTGACGATCTTGTAAGGCACCAGCTTGATGTCTTTCTGCACGACTTCTTCGTCGAAGCGGCGGCCGATCAGACGCTTCACCGCGAACAGTGTGTTGTGCGGGTTGGTCACAGCCTGACGCTTGGCGGACTGGCCTACCAGAATTTCGCCATCGTTGGCGTAAGCGATGATCGACGGCGTGGTACGCGCGCCTTCGGCGTTTTCAATAACTTTGGCTACGCCGTTTTCCAGCACGGAGACGCAGGAGTTGGTAGTCCCCAGGTCGATACCGATAATTTTGCCCATGTTCACTCTCCCGAAACTTTGGATTTGGTTGCCGCAGCAGTGGTGGCTAACTGCGGTAATACTTAAACGCTTGACTTCTAAATGGGGGCCTTGCGGCTAATTTCAAGCCTTCTCGTCAATCGAAGGCGAAACCGGCGCCGGCGCCTTGCTGACCACGACCATCGCCGGACGCAGCAGGCGGCCATTGAGCTGATAGCCCTTCTGGAACACTTTCAGAACGCTGTTCGGTTCCAGGTCAGCACTTTCCTGCATGGCCATTGCCTGATGTTCCACGGCGTTGAACGGCTCGCCTTCCTGCGGACTTACGGCTACAAGCTGATAGCGCTTGAGGGTGTCCTGGAACATTTTCAGGGTCAGCTCAATACCTTCACGCATCGGACGGATGCTCTCGTCGTCCGGGCTCGACAGCTCAAGGCCGCGCTCCAGGCTGTCGACGATCGGCAGCAGGTCGCCGGCGAATTTTTCCAGTGCAAACTTGTGAGCTTTCTCTACGTCCTGCTCGGCACGGCGGCGGACGTTCTGCAGATCGGCAGCTACGCGCAGAGATTGATCCTGCGCGGCGGCCAATTGCTCTTCGAGCACTTGTACACGGGTCGCCAGGTCATCACCCGAAGCCTCGGGCGCCTGATTGGCTTCTGGATTTTGCGTATCTACTGTCTGTTCGTCAGCCATAGAATTCTCCTTTCAATATCGTCCGCGAGTTCGATTCGCGCTTCTGCCCCGGTATATGGGGCCGCAAAATCAGGCTTCAAGGGCTGACAATGATTAACCCTACAAAAAAGTGCTGCATTGTCATTCCCGGGCGCGATAAGCATTTGATCGGATCAAGCCAATCGAGCTAAGCGAGGGCATTGTCAGGCTGAAACAAAACACTGTATAAATAACCAGACCTAAAGCCTGGGAGCGGCCTTTATGCTGGTGCACCTGTCCGTACACAACTACGCCATCGTTGAACATCTCGATCTCGAACTCGATCGCGGGATGAGCGTGATTACCGGGGAAACCGGCGCCGGCAAGTCGATCATGCTCGACGCCCTCGGCCTGACCCTTGGCGACCGCGCCGACAGCGGCGTGGTGCGCCCGGGTGCCGACAAGGCCGATATCCTGGCGACCTTCGACCTGGCTGACATCCCCGAAGCCAGCGCCTGGCTGGCCGAGCGCGACCTGGAAATCGACGGCCCGTGCATCCTGCGCCGGGTCATCACCTCGGAAGGCCGTTCCCGTGGCTATATCAACGGCACGCCCTGCCCGCTCGGTGACCTCAAGGCCCTCGGCGAGCTGTTGATCGACATCCACAGCCAGCACGAACACCAATCCCTGCTCAAGACGGATACCCACCGTCGCCTGCTCGACGAGTACGCCGGCGCCACCGATCTGGCACGACAGGTACAACTGGCCGCCCAGCGCTGGCGCCAGACCCGCCAAGAGCTGGAGCGCCTGTCCAACTCCGGCGACGAGCAACGCGCACGTCATCAACTGCTCAGCTATCAGCTCGAAGAACTGGAAAACCTCGGTCTCGGCGAGAACGAACTGGAAGACCTTGAGCAGGAACACAAGAACCTGACCAACGCCGAAACCCTGCTGGGCATCTGCCGGCAAGTGGTCGAACAATGCAGCGAAAGCGATTCCGGAAATGTGCTGAATGCGCTGACCGCCAGCCTCAATCGCCTGTCCAGCGTGAACAACTCGATTGGTGCCTTGGGCGAAGCCAGCAGCCTGCTGACCAGCGCACAGATCCAGGTCGAAGAGGCTGTCGGCGAACTCAACCGCTTCCTCGACAACTTCGACGCCGACCCGGCACGCCTGCAATATCTGGAAGAGCGCCTGGACGCCATTTACACCCTGGCACGCAAACACCGGATCCAGCCGACCGAAGTCGCGGAGATGCAGCAAAAACTGCTGGATGAAATCGAAACCCTGAATGCCAACGACGAATCCATCGAACGACTGGGCGAAGAGCTTGCTTCATATGCCCGTCATTATCAGGAAAAGGCTCGTGAGCTGAGCGATCTGCGCCATCAGGCTGCGGGCAGTCTGGCAAGCGCGGTGGAACAGGAGATTCAACGCCTCGGCATGCCCGGCGGACGCTTCACCATCGAACTGCGCCCCAACGCCAGCGGCGAACTCCTGCCCAACGGACTCGAACAGGTCGAACTGCTGGTCAGCGCCAACCCTGGCCAGCCATTAAAGGCCTTGGCCAAAGTGGCCTCCGGCGGCGAACTCTCGCGGATAAGCCTGGCGATTCAGGTCATCACCGCCCAGACCTCACGCGTGCCGACACTGGTATTCGACGAAGTGGACGTCGGCATCGGCGGCCCTACGGCCGAGATTGTCGGCCAGTTGCTGCGACGCCTGGGCGAACGCGGTCAGGTCCTGACAGTTACGCACTTGCCGCAAGTGGCCGCGCAGGGCCATCAGCATTTGTTCGTGCACAAGGTGCGGGGCGATCAGGCGACTCACACCGCCGTCTCGAAGCTGAGCAAAAATGACCGTATAGAAGAAGTCGCACGGATGCTCGGCGGCATCGATCTGACCAAAGAGTCTCTGGCGCACGCCAAGAAGATGGTCGTTACCGCAAAGGTTTAAGCACGACAGAAAGCACGAAGGCGACCCTTGGGTCGCCTTCGTTCGTTTCGCGAACCTGAAATTCGCGCGACATGCTTACTTTTTCTTGCGTACGTACAGCACCAGGTTGTGATCTACCAACTCGACACCGTGCTCTTCGGCAATTGCCTTCTGGAGCTTTTCGATTTCGATGCTGACGAATTCGACAACCTCACCGGTTTCCACGTTGACCATATGGTCGTGGTGGCCACCGTCGGCCAATTCGAATACCGCGTGGCCACCGTCGAAGTTGTGACGGACCACGAGGCCAGCCGCTTCGAACTGGGTCAGAACACGGTAAACCGTGGCCAGACCGACGTCCTCGCCAGCTTCCATCAACGCCTTGTAGACGTCCTCGGCACTCATGTGACGCTGCTCGGTAGAGTCGAGCATTTGCAGGATCTTGACCCGTGGCAGGGTCACTTTGAGGCCGGCTTTGCGTAGTTCGCTATTTTCAACCATGGTCAGCTTTCTCGCGATGCTGCTTCGCAGCTTCTCTTAATGCGGGTATGATCGGCGTTTACGTTGTCCCAGCCAAGATAGTGGAAGTCGCCCACCGATGCAAAACACCAAGCTCTTGCTAACCAGTTTCACCTTTGTGGGACTGCTCGCACTCGCCGGTTGTTCATTCCCCGGGGTTTACAAAATCGACATCCAGCAGGGCAATGTCGTCACGCAGGACATGATAGACCAGTTACGCCCGGGAATGACCCGGCCGCAAGTACGGTTTATCATGGGCAACCCTCTGCTTGTCGACACGTTCCATGCCGATCGCTGGGATTATCTGTACAGCCTGCAACCTGGTGGCGGTGAACGCCAGCAGGAACGCATGAGTGTCATTTTCGACTCTAACGACCGCCTTGTCAGCCTGTCCGGTGACTTCATGCCGGGCGTGAGCCGTGACGAAGCCATTCTCGGCAAGGACAGTGGCACCAGCGTGACCGCTCCTGCCGAAAACGCCGAGAAGCCAAAACCGGAAAAACCGGTCAAGCCAGGCTCCTTGCTGGATCAGATCCAGAAGGACGTCGATGGTGTGGAAACCGTTCCGGTTCCGACACCAGAGCCGCTGGACACCTCGCCGCAATAATTTGCGACGCAATAAAAAACCCGGAAATTCCGGGTTTTTTATTGCCTGCAGATCGGCGCAATCACTGTTTTCCGGCTTTAGCCTCGGCAGCCTTGGCGGCCCGCAATCGGCGCACCTCTTTCGGATCAGCCAGCAGCGCTCGGTAGATTTCGAGACGATCCCCTGCCTGAACAACCCGCACATCCGGATCGGCAATCACTTTGCCGAAAATCCCGACCGGACAACCCGCCAGATCCAGCTCGGGAAAGTCGGCATCGATGCCGCTGGCCGACAGCGCAGCACGCACCGTCGAACCTTCTGCCACGCTGATCGTACGCAACACCTGACGATCAACCGCCGCGTACACCACTTCTATTTCGATCACCGGCTCAACCATGCATCTGCTTGGCGCGCTGGCAGAATGCATCTACCAGCGTGTTGGCTGCCTGATTGAACAGCGGCCCGAGCGTGGCGCGTACCAGCGGGCCGGCATAGTCGAAGGACAGATCGAGGCTGATCTTGCAGGCCTTCTCGTTCAGCGCTTTGAACACCCAGACCCCGTGCAATTGATTGAACGGACCTTCCTCAAGGTTCATCTCGATCGATTGCCCCGGCACCAGGGTATTGCGCGTCACGAAGTGCTGGCTGAGGCCGCCCTTGGCCACACCGACGCTGGCGCGCATATGTTCAGGCGAGCTTTCCAGGACTTCCGCGGACGAGCACCACGGCAGAAACTCTGGATAACGCGCCACGTCATTGACCAGGTCATAGAGAAATTGCGCCGGATAAGGCAGCAGCGCTGATCGTTGAATATGTGTCGTCATGTAAGCGTCACTTCCAGAGCTGGGTGGCAAACACTACGAGAATGCCGATGGGCGCCACATAGCGCATCAAGAACAGAGACAGGGCGAACAGCGCCGGGCTGCGAATCGACAATTCGTCACGCACCGCTTCACGCCCCATCACCCAACCGGCGAACAGCACAAAGCACAGCCCGCCGAGCGGCAACATGATCCGCGAGGTGAAGAAGTCGATCACACCAAAGAAGTCCAGACCGCCTGCGGCACCCCATTGGTAGAGATGGAACATCCCGCCTTCGTTCACGAAAAATTTCGCTTCCTTCCAGATATTGAAGGAAAACACCGTGCCCAGGCCGACAAACCAGCAGGTAAACGCCAACCAGAATGTCACCCACGCACGACTGATTTTAGTCCGCTCGACCAGATAGGCGACCATTGGCTCCAGCAGGGAAATCGCCGAACTCCACGCAGCGATCGCCACCAGAACGAAGAACACCACGCCCATCAACTGGCCGAACAGCACGTTACCGAAAGCAAATGGCAGGCTGACGAACATCAGCCCCGGACCTTCGCTCGGGTTCAAACCGCCGGCGAACACAATCGGAAACAACGCCAGACCGGCCACCAGCGAAACGAAGGTGTCGAGCAGCGCCACACCCACGACGGTGCCGGACAGCGACGCTTCCTTGGTCATGTAAGCGCCGTAGATCATGATCGAGCCCACGCCCACGCTCAGCGAGAAGAAGGCGTGACCCATGGCCGGCAGCAAGCCATCAAGGACTTTCTCCGGGTGGAAGTCGAACATGAAATGCACGCCCTCCATGAAATGCCCGGTGGTCATGCTGTAGCCCAGCAGGACGAGGACCATCACAAACAACAGCGGCATCATGATCCGCAGGCTGCGCTCAAGTCCGGCGACCACACCTTTGGCGATCACCACCGCCGACAGCAGCATGAACACCGTGTGCCACAGCGTGATGCGCCACGGGTCGGCGATGACATTACCGAAGTAGGCACCGACCTGATCGGCCGTCGCCCCCTGGAAATCCCCACGCCCCATATCAATGATGTAATCCAGCGACCAGCCGCCGACCACACTATAGAAAGACAGGATCAGCAGCGCCGTGATCATCCCGGCGAACGCGCCCCACGACCACTTGCCCGAATGCCCGGCCTCCCGCGCCAGCACCTTTAGGGCGTTGGCCGGACTCTGCCGTGCGCGCCGACCGATCAGGGTTTCCGCGAGCATCACCGGAATGCCGATCAGCGCGATACAGGCCAGAAACATCAGCACGAAGGCGCCGCCACCGTAGACCCCGACCATGTAGGGGAACTTCCAGATGCTGCCCAGTCCCACGGCCGAACCGGTCGCGGCGAATATGAAAACCCAGCGGCTAGCCCAACTGCCGTGGACAGAAACCTTGTCTGTCGACATCGTTTATCACGCCCAAGCGTTAGAAAAAGAGGCCGCATTGTCCGGGATTCAATCAACCTGCTCAAGCACGCAGCATCACCGTAGCCGACAGCCGTTTATCTCCATATAATGCCGCCCCTATGGCTAAACAGAAGAAACACCCAACAGGGACCATCGCGCAGAACAAAAAGGCGCGACACGATTACTTCATCGAGCACAAGTTCGAGGCTGGTCTGGTCCTGGCCGGCTGGGAAGTAAAAAGTCTGCGGGCAAGCAAGCTGCAACTGGTCGACAGTTACGTCCTGCTCAAGGACGGCGAAGCCTGGCTGCTCGGCAGTCACATCACGCCGTTGATGACTGCCAGCACCCACGTCATCGCCGACCCGGTCCGCACCCGCAAGCTGCTGCTCAACCGCCGCGAGCTGGACAAGCTGGCCGCCGCCGTACAGCAGAAGGGTTACGCCTGCGTGTGCCTGTCCTGGTACTGGAGCAAGCACATGGTCAAGTGCGAAATCGCTCTGGGCAAGGGCAAGAAGGAATACGACAAGCGTGATACCGAACGCGAACGCGACGCCGGTCGCGAATTGCAGCGTGCGGTGCGCAACAAGGGCAAGGAAGACTGATTCCTCTGCCTGAATGACCGTTCCCGTGCCCGGCACGGGAACGGTCATGCTTACATCCCCTTGCGCCGCTCGGCCCGAGCCATGCGCTGCACTTCCTGTCGCACTTCTTCCAGCACTTCCTGCACATACAGAATGTGTCGGCTGGAAACCTCTCGCGCCTGCTCCGCACGCCCTTCGATAATCGCCTGATACAGTTCCCGATGCTGCGTGATCAGCATGTCGCGGGTTTCCGTGCGCTGCTTGTACATGCCGCCGATGTTGGTCACCACGTTGCGCTTGAGCAGGTCGAACAGCCCGCGAATGGTGTGCAGCAACACAGCGTTGTGGCTGGCCTCGGCGATGGCCAGGTGGAATTTCGCGTCCGCCGCGCCCTCTTCCGCCCGACTCACTTCGTCATGGCGCGAGTAGCAGTCCTGTAATTCTTCAAACGCGGCGGTCAGTCGCTCGCGATCCACATCGGTGGCACGCAATGCCGCGTAATAAGCGCACGACGCCTCCAGCGTGTGGCGAAACTCCAGCAGATCGCGCTGGGCCTCCGGATTGCTTTCCAGCAATTGCAGCAAGGGATCACTGAAGGTCGAGCCCAGGCTTTCCACCACGTAGTTGCCGCCGCCCTGCTTGCTGACCAGCAGCCCCTTGGCCGCCAGTTTCTGGATCGCCTCGCGCAGCGAAGGTCGGGAAACACCGAACTGCTCCGCCAATGCGCGCTCCGCCGGCAGGCGCTCGCCAGACTTCAGCGTGCCCTCGAGGATCATCCCCTCGAGCCGCTCGACAATATCGTCAGACAAACGGCGCTGACGTATCTGATCAAACCCCATCACTCAATTCTCCACGAGCCCGACCACTCGCCGGGCTCTCTATTCTGGCCTATCGGCGCCTTGCCGACACCTGCCAGATGAAACGCCCCGGACCGGATCAGATCGAGTCTGCACCGGTGATTCGACGAAAGTTTCAGGGCGGCAAATTGACACACCGACATCAAGGCTTTTACCCTAGCCAACAGCGATTGTAAATTGGTCTTACCAATTAACCAAGAACGCTGACAGTGCCTGACCAACAACAATTAGGGGCCACCCCATATGCAAACCTGGCAACAGCTCTACAGCCCGCTCGGCAGTCTCGGCGTGTCCGCACTCGCGGCCGTCATCCCCATCGTTTTCTTCTTCCTCGCCCTGGCGGTGTTTCGCCTCAAAGGTCATGTCGCCGGCAGCATCACGCTGGCGCTGGCGATTCTTGTGGCGATCTTTGCGTTCCAGATGCCGGTCGATATGGCGTTCGCCGCCGCCGGGTATGGTTTCGCCTATGGTCTGTGGCCGATTGCCTGGATCATTGTCGCGGCGGTGTTCCTCTACAAACTGACGGTCAAGAGCGGTCAGTTCGAAGTCATCCGCAGTTCGGTGCTGTCGATCACCGATGACCAGCGTCTGCAGGTGCTGCTGATCGGTTTCTGCTTCGGTGCCTTCCTCGAAGGTGCGGCCGGTTTCGGCGCGCCAGTGGCAATTACCGCAGCATTGCTGGTAGGACTGGGCTTCAACCCGCTGTACGCCGCAGGCCTGTGCCTGATTGCCAACACCGCGCCGGTCGCGTTCGGTGCCTTGGGGATTCCGATCATCGTCGCCGGGCAGGTCACCGGTATTGACGCGTTCAAGATTGGCGCCATGACCGGCCGCCAACTGCCGCTGCTGTCGCTGTTCGTGCCGTTCTGGCTGGTGTTCATGATGGACGGCCTGCGCGGCGTGCGTGAAACCTGGCCTGCCGCGCTGGTTGCCGGCCTGAGCTTCGCCGTGACCCAGTACTTCACGTCGAACTTCATCGGCCCGGAACTGCCGGACATCACCTCGGCCCTGGCCAGCCTGATCGCACTGACCCTGTTCCTGAAAGTCTGGCAGCCAAAACGCACTGCGGGCGCACAGATCGCCGGTGCAACCTCGAACGTCGCGGTCACCGCCAGCGTCGGCGGTTTCGGCCAGAAACGCACCACCATCGAATCCCCCTACAGCCTCGGGGAAATCTTCAAGGCCTGGTCACCGTTCCTGATCCTCACCGTACTGGTCACCATCTGGACCCTCAAACCGTTCAAGGCGATGTTTGCCGCTGGTGGTTCGATGTACGCCTGGGTGTTCAACTTCGCAATCCCGCATCTGGATCAACTGGTGATCAAGACTGCGCCGATCGTCGCCACACCGACAGCCATCCCGGCAGTGTTCAAACTCGACCCGATTTCCGCCACCGGCACGGCGATTTTCTTCTCCGCGCTGATCTCGATGGTCATCCTGAAGATCAATTTCAAAACTGGTCTGACCACTTTGAAAGAGACCTTCTACGAACTGCGCTGGCCAATTCTGTCGATCGGCATGGTGCTGGCGTTTGCCTTCGTCACCAACTACTCCGGCATGTCTTCGACCATGGCTCTGGTACTGGCAGCGACCGGCGCAGCGTTCCCGTTCTTCTCGCCGTTCCTCGGTTGGCTGGGCGTGTTCCTCACCGGTTCCGATACCTCGTCCAACGCGCTGTTCAGTTCGCTGCAAGCGACCACTGCGCACCAGATCGGGGTCAACGACACCTTGCTGGTGGCGGCCAATACCAGCGGCGGCGTGACCGGCAAGATGATTTCGCCGCAGTCGATTGCCGTGGCCTGCGCCGCGACCGGACTGGTGGGCAAGGAATCCGATCTGTTCCGCTTCACCCTCAAGCACAGCCTATTCTTTGCAACGATTGTCGGCCTGATCACCCTGGCCCAGGCCTACTGGTTCACCGGCATGCTGGTGCACTGATAACGACAAGAAGACTACAAGAAGCATGGAAATAACCGACGCCGGTTCGTGATTCCGGCGTCAGCAATTCACGACCCGGTCTGTAAGGCTGCTGAAAGCAACACGCTCTATATTCGGCAGCCTCACAGACGGATAACCGGGCCCACCCGGAGACACGCCTGATGAGCGAGCTTTTTTACAACGCAGTGCCCAACGCCACTCGCGTCGCACCGCCACTGCCCGAACCCCGGCAATACCCCAACGAGAAACCGTCGCGGGTCTACCTGTTCGGCACCTGCGTGGTCGACCTGTTTTATCCCGAAGCCGGGATGGACGCGATCCACTTGCTGGAACGCGAAGGCATTCGGGTCGACTACCCGCAAGGGCAGAGCTGCTGCGGACAACCGGCCTACACCTCGGGTTACACCGAGCAGGCGCGGACGGTGGCGCGCTCGCAACTGGCGCTGTTTGCCGGGGATTATCCGGTGGTGGTGCCGTCGGGCTCTTGCGCGGGAATGATCCGTGAGCATTACGCCGACTTGTTCAAGGACGAGCCGGAAACGTTGAAACAGGTTCAGGCCCTCGCGGCCCGCACCTATGAACTGGCCGAGTTCCTGCTGTTCGTCTGCAAGGTGCAGCTCAAGGACAGCGGCGAGCCGGTCAAAGTGGCGCTGCACACTTCGTGTTCGGCGCGACGGGAAATGAACACCCATTTGCACGGCCGCGAGTTGTTGGCGCAGTTGAGCAACGTGGAACGGGTCAACCACGATCACGAAAGCGAATGCTGTGGCTTCGGTGGGACATTCAGCGTCCGTATGCCAGACATTTCCGGCGCGATGGTGGCCGACAAGACCCGGGCGTTGAAGGAATCCGGCGCGCATCAGGTACTCAGTGCCGATTGCGGCTGCTTGATGAACATCAACGGCTCGCTGGAAAAACAGCAGGAAGCGCTGCGCGGGCAACATTTGGCGAGCTTCCTGTGGCAACGAACCGGAGGTGCTCGATGAGCACTTCCACGATTATTCCTACGGTTGCCGTAGAAGAAGATTTCCGCACCCGGGCGCACAACGCCCTGGGCGACCAGCAGCTGCGGAACAACTTCCGCACCGCGATGGATTCACTGATGACCAAGCGGGCAGCGGCTTTCAGCGATGCCCACGAAAGAGAACACCTGCGTGAACTGGGCAATGCGATCCGTGCCCGCGCGCTCTCCAAGTTGCCCGACCTGCTCGAGCAACTGGAACAGAACCTGACCCGCAACGGTGTGACAGTGCACTGGGCGGAAACGGTGGACGAGGCCAATGGCATCGTCCTTTCGATCATCCGCGCTCACGAGGCGCGGCAAGTGATCAAGGGCAAATCGATGGTCAGCGAAGAGATGGAGATGAACCATTTCCTCGAGGCTCGGGACATTGAATGTCTGGAGTCCGACATGGGGGAGTACATCGTCCAGCTCGACCACGAGAAGCCTTCTCACATAATCATGCCGGCAATCCACAAGAATGCCGGTCAGGTCGCGTCCTTGTTCCACGACAAACTTGGCGTGGAATACACCAAGGACGTTGACCAACTCATTCAGATCGGTCGCAGGGTCCTGCGGCAGAAATTCTTCGAAGCGGACATCGGCGTCTCCGGTGTCAACTTCGCCGTGGCCGAAACCGGCACCCTGCTGCTGGTGGAAAACGAAGGCAACGGGCGCATGACCACCACGGTCCCACCAGTGCACATCGCCGTCACCGGCATCGAAAAGGTTGTGGAAAACCTGCGCGACGTGGTGCCGTTGCTGTCATTGCTGACCCGCTCGGCGCTGGGCATTCCGATCACCACCTACGTCAACATGATCTCCGGCCCGCGCAAGGAACACGAACTCGACGGCCCGCAGGAAGTGCATCTGGTATTGCTCGACAACGGTCGCAGCCAGGCGTTTGCCGACAGCGAACTGCGCCAGACCTTGAATTGCATCCGCTGCGGCGCCTGCATGAATCATTGCCCGGTTTACACCCGCGTCGGCGGCCACACCTACGGCGAGGTTTACCCCGGTCCGATCGGCAAAATCATTACCCCGCACATGGTCGGCCTGGCGAAAGTCCCGGACCACCCGAGCGCGTCTTCGCTGTGCGGCGCCTGCGGTGAAGTGTGTCCGGTGAAGATTCCGATCCCCGCACTGCTGCGCCGCCTGCGCGAAGAAAACGTCAAAGCCCCCGACAGTCCTCATCAAGTGATGCGCGGCCAAGGCAGCAAGTATTCGCGCAAGGAACGCTTTATCTGGAACGCGTGGGCGAAGCTCAACAGCTCGCCGACTTTGTATCGATTGTTTGCATTTTTCGCCACGCGCCTGCGGGCCCTGACACCGAACAATGTCGGCCCGTGGACGCAAAACCACAGTGCTCCGAAACCCGCCGCCCGCTCACTGCATGACATGGCTCGCGAGCATCTGGCCAAACAAGGAGACCGTTGATGAGCGCCAAGCAAAACATCCTCGGCAAGTTGCGTAAAAGTCTGACGGGCACCACGCCGATTGCCGACAACTTCGATGTCGATCTGGTGACCCAGCCTTACACCTACAGCGCCGAACAACGGATCCCGCAACTGCGCAAACTGATGGAAGCGGTGCACACCGAAATCCATCTGACGTCCGCTGAAGCGTGGCCGGCGCTGCTCGCACAGTTGCTGCGCGACCGTCAGTTGCCGAGCCTGTTGATCGCACCGACTACGCCTCACGGGCAGCGCATCACACAGCACTGGGCGAATAATCCGGATCTGCCGGCGCTGAAATCCTACGACCGATCGATGGAAGAGTGGAAAGCCGAGCTGTTCAACGACACCCCGGCCAGCCTCACCGGCACCCTCGGCGCCATCGCCGCCACCGGCAGCCTGATTCTGTGGCCAACCCGCGAAGAGCCACGACTGATGAGCCTGGTGCCGCCGGTGCATTTCGCCCTGCTCAAGGCCAGCCAGATCCGCGACAACTTCTATCAGGTCCAACAGGAATTCGAGTGGGCCCAAGGCATGCCGACCAACGCGTTGCTGGTGTCCGGCCCGTCGAAAACCGCCGATATCGAACAAGTGCTGGCCTACGGCGCCCACGGTCCGAAAGACCTGGTGGTGTTGATCCTGGAGGACCAATGACCTTACCGGCGACTTTCCTGCGCGACGCGCAGCAACTGATTCCGGCCGAACGGCGTTTCGACGATCCGCTGTCGACCCTGGCCTTCGGCACCGATGCCAGTTTCTACCGGCTGATTCCACAACTGGTGATCCGCGTCGAATCCGAAGATGAAGTGGTGGCGCTGCTGAAACTGGCTCAGCGCGACCAAGTCCCGGTGACCTTCCGCGCCGCCGGCACCAGCCTGTCTGGCCAGGCGATCAGCGATTCGGTGCTGATCGTGCTTGGGGATAACTGGAACGCCCGGGAGATTCGAGGGCAAGGCACGCAGATCCGCCTGCAACCCGGCGTGATCGGTGCCCAGGCCAACGCGTGGCTCGCGCCATTCGGGCGCAAGATCGGTCCGGATCCGGCGTCGATCAACGCCTGCAAGATCGGCGGCATTGTCGCCAACAACGCCAGCGGCATGTGCTGCGGCACCGCGCAAAATACCTACCACACGCTGGCCGGGATTCGTCTTGTTTTGGCCGATGGCACGCGTCTGGACACCGAAGACGCCGCCAGTGTCGCAGCGTTTCGCGCAAGTCACAGTGAGTTGCTGGAGCGCCTTGCGACATTAGGCCGCGAGACCCGCGCCAATGCCGAACTCGCCGCACGAATCCGCCACAAATATCGTCTGAAAAATACCACCGGCCTGTCGCTCAACGCCCTGGTGGATTTCGATGAGCCTGTGGATATCTTGAGTCACTTGCTGGTGGGCTCCGAGGGCACCCTCGGTTTCATCAGCGCAGTGACTTACGACACGGTGATCGACCACCCGAACAAGGCCTCGGCGCTGATCGTGTTCCCCGACGTGGAAACCTGCTGCAACGCCGTCACCGTGCTGAAAAGCCAACCGGTGTCCGCCGTGGAACTGCTCGACCGCCGCAGCTTGCGCTCGGTGCAGGACAAACCCGGCATGCCGGATTTCGTACAGCAGCTGTCGAACAATGCCTGCGCGCTGCTGATCGAATCCCGCGCCGCCTCTTCCACTTTGCTGCAAGAGCAACTGGCGCAGATCATGGCGTCGCTCAAAGGCTTCCCGGTGGAAAAACAGGTCGACTTCACCGAAGACCCGGTCGAGAACGCCCGCCTCTGGGCGATCCGCAAGGACACCTTCCCCGCCGTCGGCGCCGTGCGCAAGACCGGCACCACGGTGATCATCGAAGATGTCACCTTCCCGGTGGAACAACTGGCGATCGGCGTGAACCGTCTGATCGAGCTGTTCGACAAACATCACTACGACGAAGCGATCCTTTTCGGACACGCGCTGGAAGGCAATCTGCACTTCGTCTTCACCCAAGGCTTCAACAGCCCGGAAGAAGTCGCACGCTATCAGGCGTTCATGGACGACGTGGCGCAACTGGTGGCCGTGGAGTTCGGCGGTTCGCTGAAGGCCGAACACGGCACCGGGCGCAACATGGCACCCTTCGTCGAACTGGAATGGGGCAGCGACGCCTATCAATTGATGTGGCAGCTCAAGCGACTGCTCGACCCCAACGGCATTCTCAACCCGGACGTGGTACTCAGCGAAGACCCGCAGATTCACCTCAAGCACCTGAAGCCGCTGCCAGCGGCCGACGAGATTGTGGACAAGTGCATCGAGTGCGGTTTCTGCGAGCCGGTTTGTCCATCGAAGGGACTGACCCTGAGTCCACGGCAGCGCATTGTGATCTGGCGCGACATTCAGGCGCGAAAACGAGCCGGAATCGACACCACCGAACTGGAAAAAGCCTACGAGTACCAAGGCATCGAAACCTGCGCCGCGACCGGTTTGTGTGCCCAGCGTTGCCCTGTGGGCATCAACACCGGTGAGCTGGTGAAAAAGCTTCGCAGCCGTCACGCCACGCATCAGAAAACCGCCAACTGGATCGAAGGAAATTTCGCCACCACCCTGCAAGGAGCGCGCTTCACCCTGCACGTGGCCAACGGTGCGCGGATGCTGTTGGGAGCGCCGCGTCTGGCGAAACTTTCGGCGACGCTGACGCGCCTGTCCAAAGGCCAGGTGCCGCTGTGGACCAACGCCATGCCACAACCGGAAACAGCCATTCGCCTCAGTCCGACCGTCTCGGACGAACGTCCGCGCGTGGTGTATCTGCCGGCCTGCGTATCGCGGGTGATGGGACCGGCAGCCGGCGACAAGGAGCAAATGTCGCTGTACGACAAAACCCGTGGCCTGCTGGAGAAGGCCGGTTATCAGGTGGTGTTCCCGAACAATCTGGACAACCTCTGCTGTGGCCAGCCGTTCGCCTCCAAAGGCTACGCCGAACAGGCTGAACACAAGCGTCAGGAACTGATCGGCGCCTTGCTGCACGCCAGCCGTGGCGGGCTCGATCCGATCTATTGCGACACCAGCCCCTGCACCTTGCGACTGGTGCAGGATGTGGGAAATGTTCGCCTGGATCTGTATGACCCTGTGCGTTTTATCCGTACGCATCTGATCGATCGGCTGGAGTTCACCCCGCAGGAAGCACCGATTGCTGTTCATGTGACTTGCAGCACGCAGCACCTGGGGGAAAGCCAGGCGCTGATCGACCTGGCCCGCAAGTGCAGCAAAACCGTGGTCATTCCCGAGGGCATTCATTGCTGCGGCTTTGCCGGCGACAAGGGCTTCACCACACCGGAGCTGAACAGCCACTCCCTGCGCACCCTCAAGGATGCGGTGCAGCATTGCAGTGAAGGGATTTCCACCAGCCGCACCTGTGAGATCGGTCTGACGCAACACGGCGGAATCGACTACCACGGACTGGTCTATCTGGTGGATCGAGTAACCCGGGCCAAACCCCGTGAAACCGCCACCTGAAGAAAAATAGAACCCCTGCGAACGACCGCAGTCCACAGAACAGGCCCCGAACAATCGGGGCTTTTCCTCCATTCGGTTGCCCGTCCTGACGGCCAGCGAAGTCGGGATCCCTCAGTTCAAGGAGATTCATATGAAACGTTCTGTACTGTTAGGTCTGTTCGTTACTGCCTCGATGATGGCTTCCACGTCCTTTGCTGCAGACAAGCCTGCCGACCTGTGCGACGCCAACATCCAGACCATCAACAATGCCAAGGGGCAGCTGTCATCGTCGCCTGAACTGAGCCAGCGTGCTGAAACCAGCGTGCAAAAGGCTCAGGCGCTCAAGGCCCAGGGCAAGATCGATGACTGTGTTGCGGAAACCTCGCAAACCATTCTGGAACTGCGCAAATCCACCGGCACCAACAATTGATCCAGGCCCGGCCAACCTTCGGGTTGGCCTAGCGGGCCGTTTGGCGTACACTGCGCGTGCTTGTTGCTCGAACAGATGTACCGGGCAATGAGTTCGGGGCCGTTCAGGATTCGACGCCGGTTGCGAAACTCTAGGTGCATGCCGACTTGGTAACAGAAGTCGTAAATCCACTGTTGCAACTTCTTATAGTTGCCAATGACGACCAATACGGTGCTGCTCTCGCTGCTTAATTGCAGCTGACATGCACTCCTGGTGCCTTCGGGCCCAGCAATCATCAGGGGATGTCTGTAAACCCGAAATGATTGTCATATAGAACAGAATCGCCGTGCAGTACGTTGTGGACGAAGCGGCTAAAACTTACACAACTCGCCCAAAGCACCCTGCCCGTCGGGTCGCTGAGGGTTAACTTAATAGACACGGCTACGCATGTAGTACCGACAGCGGAGTACTGGCGGACGGGGGTTCAAATCCCCCCGGCTCCACCAAATAGAAATCTAGACCTGTCTCAAACAGTCTACGAAAAACCCCAAGAAGCCCGCCCCGTGCGGGCTTTCTTGTTTCTGGCTGTCCCTCTCTGTCTACCCCTATCCCAGCATGCGCTGTATCCTCCTGTGTACCACGGATGTAAATTGAAACTGATGGGTACAAGGAAATGAAGCGCACTGAAATTAAACGTCGTCCTCTAGCAGACACGGTTATAGCCACTCTGGAACCCGATTCAAAGGAGTACCGAGAGCACGATGGAAACAACGTGTATCTCCGTGTTCGGCCCGATGGCAAAAAGTCATGGCAGCTTAGATACAAGAAAGCGGACGGTAAGTGGTCATGGATAGGGCTAGGCAGTTACCCGGCTGTCACTGGATCTGCTGCGCGACAGAAAGCGACCGAACTGCGGGCTAGTACAGCTGAGGGGAGCAACCCCTTGGCCACGATGCGAGCCCAAAAAGCTGCGGAGTTGGAAAGCGCCAGTAATACCTTCGAGAAACTAGCTCGGGAGTGGTACGCGTCCAAGCGAAAAGGCTGGACCAACGGAACCGCCGTTCGAACCATCGGCGCTAGAGCTTCACGTCTTCCCGGTTTTCGGAACCCGTCCCTATCGGGAGATTCTGCCGATGGAATGGATGGACTTCCTTCGGGCTATGGAACGTAAAGGAATCATTGAGCAGACCAGCCGCGTTCGGGGAATGTGTCGTGAGATCTACGACCTTGCCAGGGTGACTGGCCGGGCAACCCACAACCCGCTAGAAGGCCTGCATAAATTTCTGCAGACGAAACCGGCAGAAAACTACGCTCATGTATCCCAAGAAGAACTGCCTCCACTGCTCCGAGCAATCCGTGCTTATCCCAGTGCTGTGGATATCCGTATTGGCCTGCACTTGCTTTCCATGTTGGCTTGTCGCCCCTCAGAAATTCGCGAGGCTCGATGGTCAGAGTTCGATTTGAAGAAAGCGGTGTGGACAATCCCGGCGGAGCGGATGAAACGTCGCCGAGAGCACCTCGTTCCACTTCCTCACCAGGCGGTAATTCTGCTGAAAGAACTGCATATTTTAACCGGCAGCTATCAGTTACTTTTCCCTGGCCGTAGCGATACAACCAAAGCGCGCTCCAATACCGTCTTCCTGATGGCGTTACGTCGACTCGGTTATGAAGGTCGACAAACCGGCCATGGATTCCGACACATTGCCAGCACGATACTGAACGAGCATGGTTTTGATGAAAACCACATTGAGGCCCAACTTTCACACGTGAAGGATGGAGTTGCCGGTGTTTACAACAAAGCTATCTACCTCAAGCAACGTACAACGATGATGCAGTGGTACGCGGATTACTTGGATCAGTTGGCTGCCGGAAATGTCGTTCACGGGCATTTCGATGAGGTGGTATGAGCAGGCATGCCCGTACCCCCTTCAAAGTCCATGTTACCGGTGTTACTCGTGTAACGACCTTGGCCAAACTCCCGGATTCATTGGCTTTCCAGCCCGTTACACTCATGAACGACTTTCCGTACACCTCGTGTGACGCCGCCCAAGGGTGTAACGCCAGAGCTATTCCTCACTCGCTGCAGGCAGACCTAGGGTTAGGCGTGTGCCGCTGGAGAAGATTGCACGACACAGGGCGCGGGATTGAGCCAAATGCTTTGGGGCAACACCAATGCTCATGAATGCGAGCGCGATCGGTGACAGCATTCAATGGCCAAACTCAACGGCCGGTTTGATTGAATACCTATCAGCCCAGCCGCTGTATCCCCTCTGCCGTGAACAGATCCTGAATGCCTGTCAGTTGATTGATCGATGCCATCTACGCCTTCACCAAGCCGGCATCGACGACACCCTCACTTCCATGTGTATCAAGGTGACGCAGCACGAGGAAACGATTTCAGAAAACGCCATGTCAGCCCCTCCCGAATATCTGGCGCGCGCTGTTCGCCAATATGGTCGATGCGATCTCATCACAGACGATCAGGCATACGCGGTGTACATCATGGCCTGCGCGGTCAAAGCCTTGGAGGTTTTGAATGATTGGATGCGTGATGTCGAGCGCTGCGCCCTACCCAAGGGAATATCTATGTCAGACCTGTCGCGGGACGTTTATTGCGAGTACATAGAAAGTCAGGTTAACGAAGCTGACCGCATTGATGCGCTGGAACTGTACGTTATTTATTTAGAACCGATCACCGTTCTGCCTGCGTTACGTCGCGATGAATTGAGACCGTTAACACTCAGCGCAATCAGAGAAGCGACCCGGCGAAAGGCCGGCATCATCAGCGGCAAAGACCGAGTCGACGAGGTGAGCGAACGCGATGTGGCACTTGTCGAAAAAGCTCGCGCTCTAAAGCTGGAAGGCATGTCACGGCGCTATGTGACCACCGAAGTACACCGCTGGTTTAAACAACAAGTCGCCAAGCCGTACAAGCAACGACCTGCCTGGATTTCCCAGGAAACGGACAAGGCACTCTCCCGCAAACGCGTGGAAGCGATCCTTAAGCAACACAGGGTGTAGTTCACCTGAATTTCAAATGGAACTTAACTCCTTTGAAAATTTAATCGCCTAGATCATTGCTCTCGTTGTCCAAATCAATCGAGAGCAATACCTATGAACACCTCTGTCACCGACCCTTCCCGCAAGACGCCCACCAATTCTCCCTCCCTTTTTGATGCCGCTTCGACTTTGATCAGAATGCGAGAGGTGGAAGGCATCGTAGGGATGAAGCGTTCGACCATCTACAAACTGATGCAGCGCACTGACTGCGGTTTTCCGCAGCCCGTCAAACTGAGCAACAGTAACGCACGCGGCGCCCCGGTCGCCTGGGTTCTTTCCGAGGTTCAAGCGTGGGCACGTAGCCGCATCGAGGCGCGTGATCAGGTGGCCGCATGAAGCGCAACTACAGCCCATTCAATGGGCCATTTCATGACACCTACGCCATCGGATTTCGTCTCTACGCTCCCGGATCGATCAACTGGCGGCATCGCACCATCGCGGGTGTGAGCTGGAACGGCAATGACCAGGAAGCGTTCTTTTTCAATCCCGACGGCCTCGCTCTACCCCTGACAGCCAACCCGTGGGAACTGCCAGAGCTGATTCGCCGTAACGCGGTGCGCAGAGAGTTCGCCAGTGTTCATGGCACCGGACACTTCGCCATGAAAATTGGCCGCCTCGCTTCGCTGAAATCTCTCGGCATGACCGACTGGGTCACCTATTGGCTGGTGGACCAGTCGGGCGGATACGCGAACGATCCAGCAGTGTGGCAACGCATCACCGAACAAGATCTTGCGGTTGAAAAAACGGCGAGCGAGCGCGCTCATCACGACAGGCGCTTGACCTCGGATCTAGCCAGCTACGTGGATGAGTGTGTTGCGCAACGCCGTGAGCATATGGCTGAACAGCACCGTCGTCGCTGCGTAGAGGACAGCAAGATTTTGGCATGGCTGAAAGGCGAAACACCGCCACCTCTGTTCGCCAGCGTGCAGGAGGCAGCATGAGCCAAGAGATCGCGAACAACTCCTTGATGCACCCCTTTTCCGTCTCGCGTCGGGTCGGCTTTTCGCCCTGCGTCATGCAGCGTCTTGAACGCTACCGCAGCCAACAGGACAGGGAAGGTCGAGTGGTTAGTGTGCTCAGTTGGGCCGACGGCACCTGGTGCGCCCTCTCCCTCCACTGCGAAAAGACTGGGGCCGTTGTCGTCGACGAAGGCCAGCAGGTCGACGCCTACGAAGACGCCCGCTCCATGCTCAGCGGCGGATTTCTACCCCGTCTCTCCCTGCGCTGGGAAGCCCACGCCTGAAACGAAAACGCCTCCGGGGGCGATCCGGAGGCGTTGAGGTCAATCTACATGCACGAACAATTTATGCCGCACCTGAAAAATCCGCAAGCCATCAGCGCAGTTGCACTTTCGAAAAACGGACGTTACTCTCTGGCCGTCGCTGCAAAATCAGCGACCGGGTTTGGCGACCCGAGTTTAAGAAGGCGCACAGGCGCCCCCATCTCGATTGCAGGCGCTTTTTTTGTGCCCGCATTCCTGCTTTATGGCGGCTGTGCGTGGGAGACCTTCGGGTCTGCCGGGTTCCTTCTTACCCGGTTCGCCAACCTGCGCACAGCTGCCACCCCAATTCGTTTGGCGACGAATCGTGGCAGTTCCCACTTAAGAAGGAGCTCCACCCATGCACGCCCTCAATCCGTCCAAAATTCGCGCCGCTGCACACCGTGCAATGGCTCTCGCCGCTTTACACGCCAATTCCAGCCTCGCTACACGCCTCTCCCGCTACAACGCTCACATGGCCAAAGCCCGCGCACTCGAAACCGCAGGCGGTGCCCAATGAACAACTCACTGAGTTTTGCCCTGCCCGAAAATCTGCTTTGCGTGAATCCGACCGCAGAGGCAGGCATTCCTATCGACGCCATCACCTGCGCTATCGACCGCGCTGACTCGGTGCTGACGTTGCTTGAGGATCACTTCGAAAACGAATCCTCGCGCCTTGCCAATCACGTCATTGCTGCCGTCCTCTGGGACGTGCGCGGCACCCTCGGTTTGATCAAAACGCTGGCCATGCACGGTGACAACACTTCGGCCCCTGCGGTGCAAAAAGGCGGTGTGCTATGAGCATTCCCACCACACCGGGCCACGCTACCTTTTCTCGCGCTAATGCCACCGACCTGAAGCTATTTCGGGTGAATGCCGGAATACCCGTCGAAGACGCGCTAGAGATGGTGTCGTTGCTGCAACATCACGCGAACCAGCTCAACTTCGACGCGGCCATGAGTGACCACGGCGAGCGTTTCAGTTGGCCCGCCCTGTACCTGGGCGAGATGGCGAAAGCGCTGATCGACGACATCAACGACGCGCTGTTTCTGCCGAGGGCTGACACATGAGCCAACGCCCGAACAGCACCGCGAAACGTCCAAGCTTTGCTGACGTGAAAGCCGCCGCACTGAAAGACATTGATCGTGTCCTGTCGCATTGGCTGCCCAACGGCAAGCGTGTGGACGGCGGCAAGGAATACACAGCCCCGAATCCTACCCGCAGCGACAAGCGCGCCGGTTCGCTCAAGGTCAATTTGAGCAAGGGCACCTGGGCCGACTTCGCCACCGGCGACAAAGGCGGCGACCTGATTGATCTGGTGCGCTATCTGGACGGCGGCACCGACGTCGAAGCGTGCAACAAGTTGGCAGATTGGCTAAACGTTGCGCCCGGCGCCGCAAAGATCACGGTCGCCTCGACTAAGCCCAAGGCGCCGACATGGAACGCCATCCAGCCGATCCCGACCGAGGCCATGAACAAGTGCCCGGCCAAGCACCGTGATCACGGCGTACCGTCGAAGGTGTGGATCTATCGCGATGCACAGGGTCAGCCACTCATGGCGCTGTATCGCTTCGACCTCGGCCCGGATGAGGACGGCAAGCCGAAGAAGGTCTTTGCGCCCCTGACGTGGTGTCAGCGCACCGATAGCCAAACCCAGCAATGGCGCTGGCAAGGTCTGCCGGATCCGCGCCCGCTGCTGCGCCTTGATGAACTGGCCCAGCGCGCTGACGCACCGGTGATTCTGTGCGAAGGCGAGAAAGCGGCCGATGCCGCCGCCGAGCTGTTGCCGACCTACGTGGCCACCTGCTGGCCGAACGGCTCCAACTCCTGGCACAAAGCTGACCTGACGCCGCTCAAGGGGCGCGACGTTTTGTTGTGGCCGGACAACGATGACAGCGGTAAAGCCTGCATGGCCACCGTTGCCGAGAAGCTGCGCGACATCGGCGCCGCCTCGGTCCGGGTCATTGCGCTAGAGGTGTTCAAACGCAAGCCGACGCTGAAGAACGACCGCGCCGCGTTCGCTAAAGGTGGTCAATGGGATGATGGCGACGATGCCGCCGATGCGCTCGCAAAAGGCTGGACCGTCGGCCACTTCACCGCGCTGGAAAGCGGCGGCGAGCTGTTCGGTGTGATCGAAGAAAAACCTATGGTTGCCCCGGTAGAACCCAAGCCGGAACCAGAGCCGGAAGCGAAACCCAAAGCAGCAGCCAAGCGCCCGGCAAAATCGAAAAACGACCTGATGCCGGGAGGCTTTCGCCTGACGCCCGAGGGTGTGTTTTACGCAGGCGACGACGGTGAAGCACGCCCGGTGTGTTCGCCACTGGCAATCCTTGCGCGCACCCGTGACGAGAAGGGCCACAACTGGGGTTTGCTGGTTGAGTTCGACGACCCAGACGGCACCAAGAAACGCTGGAACATCCCGGCACGCACCATGACCGGCGACTTCGGTAAGGACGTGCTAGGCCCACTGGTGGACATGGGGTTGCGTCTAGCCGGCAGTCGTTCGGGACGCAATGCACGCAACGATTTGCAGAGTTACCTGGGCGGCTTCGACAGCGCTCAACGTGCGCGACTGGTCACCCGTTTGGGCTGGCATGACAACGCCTTTCTGTTGCCCGAGCAGCAGGTTGGCATGCACCCGGAACACCTGCATTTCTACGAGGCCGGCGCGCAGCTTCCGCCGATCAGCGAAGCGGGCACGCTCGAACAATGGCAACAGCAGATCGGCGCGCTGTGCATCGGCAACCATCGCTTGGCGTTTGTCGTCGGCGTCGCCTTCGCCGGTCCCCTGTTGCACATGCTGGGCCACGAATCGGGCGGCTTTCACCTGTACGGCGATAGCTCCGGCGGCAAGACCACGCACCTGCAGGTTGCCGCCTCGATCTACGGCGGGCCGCGTCTGGTGCGATCATGGCGCTCGACCGACAACGCGCTGGAGTCGATCGCTGCCGCGCATTCCGACGGTCTTCTGGTGCTCGATGAAATCGGCATGTGTGATGCCCGCATCATCGGCGAGACGGTGTACATGCTCGGCAATGGCACCGGTAAGGCCCGCGCCAATGATCGAGGTCAAGCAGGCCGGCAGGTGCAGGAATGGCGCCTGCTGTTTCTCTCCACCGGCGAGAAGACCTTGGCCCAGCACATGGCCGAAGCCAACAAGGAACTGAAAGCCGGCATGGAGGTGCGCATGCTCGCCGTCCCGGCCGATGCCAGCAAAGGCCTTGGTATGTTCGACACGCTCAACGGTTTCGAAGACGCCGCCGCCCTATCCGACGCACTTAAGGCGCGCGTAGCGAACTACTACGGCACCCCGCTTACCGCGTTCCTGACTGCGCTGTGCGAACCCGGCAAGCGCCACGGCTGGGCGGCAATCCTGCGCCGCACGCTGGAAGGCTTTATTGCCCAAGCGCTCCCCGCCTCTGCCAGTGGACAGGCATATCGTGCTGCGGCGCGCTTCGGCCTTGCAGCGGCCGCTGGTGAGCTGGCCACCGCGATGGGCATCACGGGCTGGCCGGACGGCACGGCTACCACCGCCGCTCGGGTGTGCTTGAACGCTTGGCTCCATGAGCGCGGTGGCGCCGGTAACTTCGAGGGCGATGCGATCTTGGCGCGGCTGCGCCAGGTCATCGAGCGCTTCGGCGAAAGCCGCTTCACCCGGTGGGAATCGGCGGCAGCGAAGATCGACGAACACGGCCCGCGCACCATCGACCGCCTCGGCTTTCGCAAGACGCTGGAACATGGCATGGGCGACACCATGCACACCACCAACACCTATTACGTGCTGCCCGAAGCATGGCGCTCCGAGATCTTCCGGGGCATGAACATCAACGCCGTGAACAAGGAGCTGTTGCAGCGCGGCGTGCTGGAGCCGGCCAGCGATGGCAAGGCATCGAGTTTGGTCCGCCTGCCCGGCCTTGGGCCCCAACGCTGCTACATCGTGAAGAGGATTCCGGGAACGGATGAGAGCGAGGCTCGGGCTGCCTGAAGACACGTCCGCTGATCGAGGTAGCGCCGGCTTATTCCCGGCCTCGCCAGCCGCTCATTCAACCCAAATCCAATTTTTGAAGGAACAAGACAGATGAACGAATTCCAAGCTTCTACCGAACAACATGAACTGCTGGCCGGCCGCGAAAACAACGGGCTAGCTCTGCCGGTTTCGGACAGCACTGCCGCGACCGGTCATTGCGACAAGAAGCAACGGTTGATCGATGAAATCAACCAATTGACCGCCCAACGCGATAAGTACCTGAGCGACGCTGAACAGCACCACACCAAGATGGCGCCGTTAGAGGCGCTATTGGAAGGCGACGAAGTCATCGAGGAGGAACGGCTGACCGAAATCCGCAAGGAGCACAGCAGCCTGAAAGTTCCTTACGACGCCAGTAAGCACCGTGCCTGGCTGCTCGATGCGAAGATCACTCGCCGCGAGAAACTGCTCAATCATGAAACCCTGATGGCGGGTTACACCGAGTCGATGGCGAACTGGAAAGCCGACGAGCAAGAACTCAACGAAAAACGCGACAGCCTCAGCAGCCGTCTGGCACAGATCCAGCAGCAAGCGGAGGACGACATGACCAAGGCCCGGCAAGCCGAAACCGATGCCGCCACCGCCTACGCGCAGGCCGTGGCCTGGGGCGATACCGAGGGCGAAAAGAACGCCAATGCCGACGCGCAGAAGGCCGCGAAAAACCTCGCTACGGCGACCGAACACAATCGGCGCCAACACCTGATCATCACTGCACTGGAACAGGAGCTGGCCATCGTCGACCAGCACATTGCCGAAGCGCAAAGGGAATACAGTTCGATCCAAAAAACAGCGATGTTCCTTGCCCGCACAGTGCTGGAAGAACAGTGGAACGAACAAGCACAAGCGCTGATGGAGTTGGGCGGCAAGCTATGGAAAGTTCAAGGCATGCTAGGGGGCGAACATCTCAGCCTGATGAGGCTGGTACTTCCACAAGAAGGCGAAGACTTCCACAGCTGGAGCTGGCGCGAGCTGTTGGATCGATCCGGCCAATACAATGAAAAAGACTTACTTACAATGTAAATAACGTCTTAAATTCGAACCTGCATACAAGAGTAGTCAATTTAATTCGCAGCAATGGATTCCAACATGAACCCTACTCCATATAGCGCCATATGCTTAACCGATGATTTGAAAGCGAGAATAGCCCACTTATCCGCCTTACTGAAAATAATTGACAGCAACGGGAGCAAAAAAACAAAAATAGAGAGACTCTCTATCAGCACGATAAAAACCATGATCGACGCATTGGATACTCAGCTAAAAAAAAGAAGCTAACTATTCGAAAACATCAAGGTTCTCGCCTCGCTCAGAAAGCTTAAATTGTCTTTCGAGCTGTGGCGAGAACACACCAAAAATTCAACGCCTAGCACAGCCAGTCATCAAGGATACTATTGAAACATAACAGCAGCCACCTAACCAACTACTAGGCCAACGAAAAATTTAACCAAAAAATAAAAGCCAAAGCCGTACAAAATTGGTTTCAAAACAGTTAAAAACTTTATGCCAATATCAACAACATCCTCTGTTAAATATGGCTCTCTATCGTCATGCGAGATCGGCTTTTCGCCCGTAGCCATTAAAGGAAGCCAAAATCGCTGGTAAAAATTTGGAGTCCCTTTATCGTCAAAATAATGGGAGTGACCACCTTTATGCCATCTATTCATAAAACTTGAGGTATGCTCTCGCGTGAAGCCAACCCTTCCCGCATCTCCTAACCCAAGTAAAAAACATCGAGCCAACACTAAAATCCCATCCCTTGTACCGCATTCGTTAATAGTTATTTCGGATCGCTGAATTATATGCTCAATATCATGACTGTGCTTCAACGGACTTCCACACAAAATCACCGAACAAATTTTTACTTCAGAACCACACAGCTCAAGAGCTTTCGACAAAATATATGTCCCATAGCTATGGGCAACAATGTAAATATCTTTATCTGCACTACTATCAAGAACCGATGCGATCCTCCTCGCTATAGAGATGGCCTTCCTATTACGGAGATAGGGGAGAGAAAAGGAGAAGATGTCGAAGAAACCATACTTAAAATCGACACTATTAAAATCTCGAGAATATTTATTTAGATTCTCTTTTAGCTCTTGCTGCCACTTACCATATGTTCGAATTCCGTGCACGGTAATAAGAAGCTTATCCGTTTCCTTCTGGATTACTTTAAGTTGACTATCAAGAAGGCTTTTGATAGACCCCATAATACTGTATTTCCAATCGCTAGAATACAGCGACCCGTCCAATACGACTGTCACACTCCTCAAAAACTCAGCTTTATAATTATCTAACTCCTCAACATTTGCTGTCAGACCAATTATCAGTGTAGGCCGAATAAATTTCTTTTTTGCTCCGCATATATCATTAAGTAACGCCATACTGTTTGTTGGATGAGGTGTAGAGTCAACCTTCTTAGGCAATACCACGTCCAATATCAACAAATCAAATTTTGCAGAAAGTTCCAAGCGCGCTTCATCAGCTGATTCACACACAACCAAATTTACGAATGGAGAAAGCCCAGCTTTCGAAATTTCTCCAACAACCACTTCGACACGCGTCCGATTATCATCCACAATAAGAACATTAATCATTGCTTAGACCCAAGATTGCCGCGCTGAGATAATCATTCCAAGTGGAATTAGCGGAGTCAAAAAAAATAGTTCCTCGATATGCGTCCCCCATTAAAGCCATCAGATCATTTATTTGACCTAGATTAAGCTTATCGGTTTCCACGCTAAAGTCTGCAAACCCAGTTAATATAACAAAAGGAACCAAGCGGTTTTGTCGCCTTAACTTTGCTACAATTTCCTTACCTGCTAGGACTTTAAACCTTCCGCCCATGTCGCTTTCAGTACGGTCAAATGTTGGCATACTCATATCGAGTACCAGAAAATCGAAATTCTCAGATAATGCCAACGTTAACCCACTATTGTACGAGGCAGCCTCCACAACATCTATTTCACCTAGAGTCCGAAGAAAATCCACAACCTTCTCTCGCTTAAAAAAATTATCTTCCACTAATAAAATTTTCATTAATTAAACTCATAGTGGCAAAAAATTGATTGGCCTGTATCCGAATATCAAACCTGAACCCAGGAGAGGCATGCGACAAGAGGTTGTTAATTTTGTATAACCCACTCCCCCCTTCCTCTCGGCTTAATTTTGAACTAGCGTCACTCCACTTCACCTTCTGCCGGGCGATAAAATCTGACGAATCCAATATTGCTCTTTCATCGAACACATTGACAACTTCTACAATCTCCCCGTAGTCGACTCGCCTATGCAAAACACTTATCGCACCACCATCCCTGTATTTATTAGAGTTCTCAAGAGCGGTAAACAACGATATGAAAAGCGCTCTAGACTCTCTAAAATTTAGAACAAGCTCGCTATCACATGACGAACTGTTAATAATCAAACCATTATGACCATAAATTGAAATAAATGAAGCGACTGCTGCCTCCAAAACAACGCTTAGAGCTTGATAGCTTTCATCCCCATGAGAGCCAACGAATCGAAACCAATTCAAAACAGTTTCTATCTCTTTATTAAAATTAGTTCGAGCCGTTTTGATTTCACTGGTTAGACGATCAAGCTTAGTACCGCGGCGCGCAGCCACTAACCCCTGTTCCAGCAGATCAATTTGCTCAATGACTTTAAGCTTAAGCTCATCATTTATTAATGACTGTGCAGTTTTTGCGTGCTCCCCACAAAGCGTCCACATGTAGTCAAGAAGGTCGCGAAAGAAAACCTCAAAACTGGAGCTATCTTTAACTATTCTCGAAATCTCTACGACATTCTCATAATAAGAAGAAAAATCAAAAATATATAGTTCGGGGTTACCATCCACCCCAACCCTAAATTGATTACTCACCCTTTTCAATATATCGTCTACAGATCTCGAGAACTCCTTCAGCAGTACATCAACTTCATCCATCACAACAGCAGCAACGTACTCATACTCTTGCATCCAATACTTATTGGATAAATACTCGCCATTCTCACTAGTAGTCATCAAATTAGAAATCTCGAAACTAGATCTTAACTGCGCGACAAAAACTATATGACGTATTTCTGCGCTAAGATATTTATCTAGTCCAAAGTTCTCATTTAAAGCAAAATCCTGAGCGGCCTGAGCATAAATCTCTAAAAGTATATCCGTCTTTCTGTTGGTCGATATAGCTAAAGAAACCCCTTCAATTTTGTCAACACTAAAGAAATCCCCTGAAATACCTTTTTCGGATACAGACTCCATATTCTCAAGCAAAATATCGTCTATTAGTTTTGCCTTCTCATACATGGCGACGTAAGCGTGTTTCCGCTGGGCCTCCAGAGCCTGAATATCCACATATAACTTACCAGTCTCGATTTTCGTCCGAAGCTTGTCAGAAAACAAATTTTCAATAACTTTATGCTTTTCAATATTCAGCGACTCTAACTCATGATCACGACTATTAATAAGCAAATTAATTATCGTAACTCTCTCATGTATAACTGACATATTGCTTTTATACTGTATTATGCTATCCAACTGAGATGGAACACATATATTTTCTAGAAAGTAACTCTCTCTCTCCGACAATGTTTTCCCTGCGAAAATCTCAGATGGCTTATGCGTACCATTGAATGCCAACCAATCCTCAAACAACTCCGTCTTCTCTTCATCATATGCAGAGTTTATTTCACGCTTGTAAATATCAAGAGCTATCAAACATGATATAAAGGTATCATTATCCTCTTTTACCATAGCAGCTGCTTCTTTACATATTCTATTAACCGGCAGATGAATAAAAGCGTGCTTGTTTTTAGAGTATTCTCTAATCAGAAAATTTATAGCATTCAGCCACTCGGCGTTTTTAACATACAATGCAGACTGAACCTTTAAGTAATCTGCAGGGATAGGAAACACAGTCCTTACTAGTTCTAGCTTAGTAGGCGCGACTACTCCATAGCGGATAGCGCGTTGTAAAGGCATCGATTTTGAAATTGGATCATTGCTAACTACAGTCTTGAAGTCCGCGCAATTTGCCTTCGGAGTATTGAACGCGCCTAAGCACTTCGTATGTTTTCTGCTGAGCTCAACTACTTCTTTATCTTCAATTTCGGAAAGTATACTAACCAAATGAAACATTAACGAACGCGCCCATAATTCATTTCTGAATTTTACGCAGATCCTTTGTAGATAATTAATTTGCTCAGGGCAACTTTCATCCAGCGTGAGAATATTTGCCAAGCTATTAGCAATTTTCGAAAAGAAACTAACTTCAGAAGTATTGGCGCAGTAAATTTTAGCCTTGGCGTAAATTTCTATTAACCCGTACACCTCATTAGAGCCGGACTCGACGGCCGCATCAATCGACCTAATTACCTCTTCGTAGTCTCCAGCTGTGTACTTTTCTACCATGGACTTTATAAATTCGCCTGGCTCAGCTATTTCAAACAGACTTAAAAGCTCAATATCACCAACATCCTTTGCCAGGGATTTTATTCTTCTTACAAGCGCTGGTGATATTTCAGTACCTGAGGCAACAAGCTCAATCAAAGTAGTCTTTAAGAGCATATACTGATCAATCAAACTTTCATTACGATATAAAATCAGGCCCTCGAAATCAACCACCCTCTTTTGATCCCAATAGATAGGAAGAAGCATACATGAAAGAATGGCTCCATGCGCTATTGCCTCCCGATTACCAGAACTCCGCCGCTCATCAAGCTGACGGATTATGATTGAAGTAAAATGCTTCACCAAGCTGCTTTCAGACATCAGCAGCAGATATCTAGCTTTATGTAACGCTTGGCCAGGAGCAATTATTTTCTCAATGGCAGATACTGCTTCCCTGGTATCTTGCGACAATAATTCTTTTTGAATATGAATTCTATTTTCGAACGCCCACCAATTTGCAGATTTATTTTCGAGCTGGTCGAGAATGGCTAGCGAGCCTTTCTCATCACCTCGCAGAGTCGCGGCGTTGAACTCACTTCGACGCAAATTAAACTCTGCTATTACCTCTTTCTTTCCTTGAAGAAGGCCTAACAACCAGTAAATATAGTTTTCAGGACCTATATATCCTGCCACCGACCGATTATGGTAGTAGGTATCGATCGTAAAAAGCCGACAAAGATCGCTTGGCAACATAGAATGCTTTGCAAGCGCAACAATTGAATCCGTTTTATCCTTACTATCAAACTCCTTTAACTTTTTAAGAACCCGTTCGGTCGGATCGTCTTTAGCTCCTGCTTTTATAAAAAGTCTCGGACCGAAGCTATCACTATTTACGTTAGCTGCCTTTCTTTTTGAAGCAGACATCTGGCGTTCCCTGCAGAATTCTCATTTAAATATTCGGTGAATAGACCAATAACAATTCACCGACCTAATCCGTAGTCACTGCTACCTTTCGCACCCGCGGCCAAAGCTACCTTTAGGGGCGATTCTTTAAGCTTGCTACCTGCGCCGGGGTGTTGCTGAGCCCACTGCTGGCACAGATACGCGGCGACCGCATCAAATTTGCGTTGTAACACTAATTTGAAAAGTAACATCAGTCAAAGCTCTCATCCGCCCACTCGGTGTTACGTAAAAAATCATATAAATCAATCATTTAAAAGTCTTGTAACATGCGTAACCCTAGTAACACCCGCCATGCCCCACCTCCCCTTCTTGCAGTTACCACCAGCGGAAGACCTAATGGCTATTTCTGGAGGACAGCTGGCGGTCCCAAGAGTATTCAGAATCAATCGCAATAGGGATCAAACGACGGAAAATTTTGGGCTGATTTTCTGAAGTAGCTAAAATTGCCTAGAGAGGTGGCAGTCTCCGTAAAATGTTCACATCTGAACACAAATAGGGGGGCCATCACATAATTCACAACGATGGTCAATTTCTTCAAGGCTCTTTCAATTTCAACATTGAAATTTCAGTAAGCTGAGTTAACTGCTGCTAACAGAATGCTGCGGGTTTCCGACCCCGTATGCTCTGTAATTCCTCAGGGTCCCCCGCTCGATTTCAGTCCCCCGACCGCTCTAGCACTTCGGCTCTCCCTACGTTAGCCTCGAATAGCAGGCCAAGGAGTGTTGACCCAACGAAGAGCTGTTCAAGGAATGTCAGTCGGATGAAAACAAACAAACGCATCACACGTGCTTACTGTGTCGAGCTTGAAAAGGAGTTGTCTATTGCCGCCGCTCGGCGTGAATACCTCTCTCTAAAACCGCCACGTGCACGCTTCACATTCCTCTGCACCAATGAGGAGTGCAGAAGGCTCGACGCCAAGATCACCGGCGTCAACTACGATTTGAATCCCCAAGAAACTACGATATTGCAGGCTGCGCATTTCCGTGCCAATCCGAAGGATGAACACTGTCCAACCTGTGAGTGGATTGAACACGGTTCAAGCGGCGATCTGGACAGAAGCCGTCCAGGTGAAACAGAGGAAGAAGCAAAAGTTCGGCAAGCCAAACGCAAGCTCGATGACTACATCGATATCTTTGATCCAAACCTGAAGGAAAAGAAACCCGGGGGCGACCGTCCGGGTAAGGGAGGTGATGAGATAGACGGAGATGGTCAGGGGAGAGGGGCTCGTAGGACTAGCAGTGAATCGAACGACAAGCCTCGAGGTCCCACGAAAACCACCGATCTAGAGCGATTGGTGGAAAGTTACAGAAACGCCAAGACCTTACCGTGGGAAGAGTTCAACCTCCTGACATTGCAGGTTTCAGGATATGGAGTGATCCCTCTCCGCTCGTACTTCCGCCATATTGAAGCAGCAACGATGGGTGAAAACGGCTGCGTCTTGTTCGGTGGGGGCACAGTGAAGCGCTACGGCGAAGGATTCAGCTTCAACTTCATTGATCGGCTGGCGGAAAAACGTGTGTCCCTTTACGTCCCTCCGGATCAAATGAAGGCTTATCGCTTCCGCCGGTACCTGAAAGAGCTGGTCATCCAGGCAGAGGAATTGAGATATGTCACGCTTTACACGCTCGGACATCTCGAGGAAAACCCTAAGGGCAAAGGCATCGACCTGAAGGTGGAAGATCTAAGGCAGATAGCCTTCGTTCTCGGTCCTCCGAAGACCAAAACTGAAACGTCTTAATCGAAACCGCTCAGGATTTGTATCCCAATTTGTATCCCAAAAAATTTCACCCCTGAAAATACTCAATGTTTACAACGGATTTTCCAGCGGGTTCAAATTACCCCGGCCCACCAACTGTCAACGACGAGGCCCGCCAAGTGCGGGCCTTGTCGCATCTGGGGATTAAGATCCGGAGAGCGAGCTTCAATTTTACTCCGTTTGCATCCTAGGAATTTTCCCTCAACCCGCGTCGACTTCCATGAACTAGCC